>CABUWR010000210.1 GCA_902495265.1 uncultured Collinsella sp.
GTCGAGCTCTTCCTTGTTGGGCAGCGAACCCGTGATAAGCAGATAGGCGACTTCCTCGTAGCCGTAGCGATTCTCGGCCTGGGCATTGTTGACCAGATCCTCGATGCTGTAGCCGCGAAGCGTGAGCTTGCCCTGATCGGGCACGACCTTTCCGTCGACCTTGTTGTAGCCGTGCACATCCGAGATGCGAGTGAGGCCCGCGACCACGCCCGAGCCGTCGGCATTGCGCAGGCCGCGCTTGACATTGTGCTCAACAAACAGGCCCTCGTCATAAGGGTCGGTCGGCAGGCCGTGGTAGAGGCTTTCGCTCTCAGGCGAAATCTGGCGGCTTGCTTCGTAATCCAGAACCAGGCGGCTCAAGTGGTCATCGAAGCGGTAATAGATTTTCTTGGCGTCGTAGGCCATGCGCGCTCCTCTCCGGGCCGCATCGGGGTGATTTGCATGGGCATGCGCGCGTCAGGCTATCCCCAGCGGCTCGTTCGCTACAGGCGGTACATAAAGTTAAAGACGTCCTCGCGCTGGATGGACACGTTGACGCCCGAAAGCTCGCCGGCCTCGGCCATCGCCTTCTGCAGCTCGGCGAAGTCGAGCTTGGACTCGGCGGTATCGGCCAGCATGGTCATGGTGAAGATGTCCTCGATAATGGACTGCGTGATGTCGCGGATGTCGACGTTGGCCTCGCCTAGGACACGGGTGACGCCGGCGACGATGCCGGGGCGGTTCTTGCCAAGGACGGTGATGACGATACGGGAGGACGAGATCTCGGCCATGGGAAACCCTTTCGCGTGATTGCGGCGCGCGCGGGGCGCTCCGCTACGGTACAGTGTTCATCATTGTACCTGTCTGGCGCCAAAAGGAGTGTGCTTGCTGCGGCGTTACACGTCTGCAACATGGATGAAGGCTCGATGGAGTGCGTGCTCGCTGCGGTTGGCCACGCCGCATTGCACAAAGACCGTGAACCTTTTGTGGGACGTTCGGCGTCGTGGTACCATAGCCAAGTTTGTTGTCTTGGTCGGAAACCAAGACGCCTTATGCGCTGATCGGTAACCAGCGCCTGACCAATAAGGAGTCCTACCATGAAGCAGGGTATCCATCCCCAGTATGTCGAGTGCACGGTGACGTGCTCCTGCGGCAACACCTTCAAGACGCACGCTACCGTGTCCGAGATGAAGGTCGAGCTTTGCAACGAGTGCCACCCGTTCTACACCGGCCAGCAGAAGTTCGTCGACACCGGTGGACGCGTCCAGCGCTTCGCCGACAAGTTCGGTGGCGCCGCTGCCGCCCAGCTCAAGAAGGCTGAGGAGGCCAAGGCTGCCAAGGCCGCCAAGGCTGCTGAGGCCGAGGCCGCTCGCAAGGCCGCCGCTGAGGCTAAGGCTGCCGAGAAGGCTAAGCGTGCCGCTAAGTTCGCCGAGGAGGCTGCCAAGCAGGCCGCCGAGGCTCCCGCAGAGGCTCCCGTCGAGGAGGCCGCTGCCGAGGCCGAGACCACCGAGGCTGCTGAGTAAATAGCTCGCCGCGGAATCGCTCGCATTCATGGCATAAGGGCCGTGCATCCGTTTGGGTGCGCGGCCCTTTTCTTTTTATTGGTGCAAGCTAACCCGTCCCCATTGCACCAGATTGGTGCGATGGGGACGGGTTAGCTTGCACCAAATGGCAGAGAGGCAGCGTTTTCCCAGATAAAACCTGCCAAAATAAACCTGTCCCTTTTTGGCAGGTTGGTCGTAGTTATTACGTGGCGGTCGAGGTCGACCGTATAGGCCGCGCCTTGTTTGGCTAAAGTACATTTATCTGTGTTTAACTCGCCCAAGGCTGCATGGCATGGGCGATGGCCAAAAAGGAAAACCACATGGGATTCATGTCAAAGCTGCTGTCCTTTGGATCCGATAAGGACCTTAAGCGCTACTACAAGATCGTCGATCAGATCAACGGTCTTGAGCCCCAGTTTGAGAAGATGACCGAGGAGGAGCTCCGCGCCCAGACCGATAAGTTCCGCGAGCGCTACGCCAACGGCGAGTCGCTCGACGACATGCTTCCTGAGGCTTTTGCCACCGTGCGCGAGGCTTCCAAGCGCATTACGGGCATGCGTCACTTTGACGTACAGCTCATCGGCGCCATGGCGCTTCATGAGGGTCATATTGCCGAGATGAAGACCGGCGAAGGCAAGACGCTCGTCTCCACCTTGGCCGGCTACCTCAACGCTATCGCCGGCAAGGGCGTGCATGTCGTTACCGTCAACGATTACCTGGCAAAGCGCGACTCCGAGTGGATGGGCCGCATCTACAAGTACCTGGGAATGACTGTCGGTCTGCTCCAGAACAACATGCCGCTCGAGCTCAAGCGTCCGGCCTACCAGGCAGACGTCACCTACGGCACCAACTCCGAGTTCGGTTTCGATTACCTGCGCGACAACATGGTCACCCGCCCCGAGCAGCGCGTGCAGCGCGGTCACCATTACGCCATCGTCGACGAGGTCGACTCCATCCTGATCGACGAAGCCAGAACGCCGCTCATCATCTCGGGTGCCGGCACCAAGTCCGCCAGCACCTACAAGGACTTCGCGCGTGCCGTGCGCGGCCTTGAGCGCGGCGAGGACGTCTCGCACGACATGCTCACCGCCACCGAGGACGTTGAGCCCACGGGCGACTTCGTCATGGACGAGGCCAAGCACACCATCGCCGCCACCGAGCGCGGCCTTAAGAAGATCGAGCACCGCCTGGGCATCGAGGACATCTATGCCGACCTTTCGGGCCAGCTGGTCAACCACCTGCAGCAGGCGCTGAAGGCCCAGTACATGTTCCATCGCGACAAGCAGTACGTGGTCACTAACGGCGAGGTCAAGATCGTCGACGAGTTCACCGGCCGCATCATGGAAGGCCGCCGCTATTCCGAGGGCTTGCACCAGGCCATCGAGGCCAAAGAGGGCGTGCTCGTGCGCGAGGAGAACCAGACGCTGGCCACCATCACCCTGCAGAACTACTTCCGTCTCTATGACAA
>CABUWR010000211.1 GCA_902495265.1 uncultured Collinsella sp.
CGACGGGTCGCGATGGATGACCGGATTCACGAGGCCTTGGGTCATCAAGAGCGCACGAAGCACGGCGTTTCCGACGGCGGCGACCATCTGGGTGGTCAGCCCGCCCGAGGCATCGTGCGGAAGCAGGGGCAGCGCCTGCTTGAGCGAGGTGCCCTCGACCCACTCCATGAGGATGAGCGGGTCATCCTCGCACGATCCGTAGCCATAGACGCGCGGAAATCCGCGCAGGTACGAGACGGTACACAGATGACGGTACTCCTCGAACAGCGCGGCGGTGTTGGCCAGGTGCGCTGCCGATTGCTCGGCGGAGCGGTCGGGGGCTTGGCCGGAAAGGATGGCGTTGTCCTTGAGTAGCTTGACGGCAAAGACCTCGCCGCTCGTGTTGGTCGCGCGCAGCACGTGCCCGATGTTGCCGTTGTTGCGGTGAGCCGTCTGGAGAATAAGCGTCATAAACCGACGCTTGGCGTCGTCCTCGGCGCTGGGGTCGACCGCCACGGCGGTATCGAACGTATCGAGACGGATGAGTTTGTCGCCATAGGCGCTATCGGTAGTATCCATGGCGTTCCTTTGTCTGGCATGGGTTGCCGCACGTATACGTGAGCGGTGCGGATATCGGTAAGGTACCATGATAGCCGCACTGCCCACGTATACCGCTGAGCATTGTCGTTTACGACGCAGAAGGTAGAAGACGAAAGACGGACGGCGACCGTCTTTCGATCGCCGTCCGCGCTAGTCCACAATGACAAGGAATGTCGTGTAGAGACCCAGATGGAGCCTGTCGCTGTTGGCGATTTCCACGGGGGGGATAGACTTTGCCAGGCTCGCGTTGGTCGCGCGGCGGCTCAATCACAATATCGCCGTCACCCGCGCCCGATTCGAGCACTGTGCCGTTGGTCGACCCAAGGCCCTGGGCGTACCAGTGTTCACCCTCGAGCCAAATGCGAAGATGCTCGCGCGAGGTGTCGGCGCCCACATCGGTGATGCTGGGCGAGGTTTTGGGCAAAGAACCAATCACGGTGCCGCGCGGATCGCGTGTGAGGGGATGGATTTGCATGTCGGCGCAGTTGTCGGCATGGGTTCTGAGCAGACCGAGGTTGGGGGCGACGGTGCGCGGCTGCTCCAGGCTGCTCATAAAGCCACGTCCGACGGTAGTTTCGGTGGTGCCAAAGTGCCCGCCCGTCTTGCTGTCGCAAAAGCGCTCGACGGTGGCCACGCCCTGAACGGGATCGGCGAGCGCCCCCGTTGCCACAAAGAGCATAAGGTAAAGCGTGCTTTTCTCGCGCACGGCATTGCCGTCAAAGTTGTCGATGCGATTGAGGGCATTTGCATATAGGCGGCTGTCTAGCTTGTAGCTGGCGAGAGCTGACATCATTTCGTTGGCGGCCGGACCGCGATAGTGCTCGGCGATTGCCCGATAGGCGGACTCGCCGCCGCCGAGCTTGCTGCAGATTGCCGAGGAAAGGTTGAGCGTGGTGACGGTAAAGTCGCTGTAGATGGAGGGCGCGCACTGGTCAGGCTTGCGATGGACGATGTAACGGGTGAGATACGAGCGGTTGGAAGAGCATTTCTCGAGCAGGGTACTGCCGAGATAAGAGTTTCCATTGATGAGCATTCGGGCGATCTCGAGATGTTTAAGATCGCCGAACGAGCGAATATCGTTATAGAGGACCGAGCAAGGCGTCTCTGCTGCCACGGATACCTCCTTTGATTGCTTCCTAGCCAATATGGCGATAGGAATTAATGGCCCCCGGTGGGCGACGTATTAAATGGCTGCGCAATATATAGCGTAACTAAAGCAACATTATAGGCCACATGTTCGAAATTGCAGGAAGACTGAGAGATTTGGTTTGGACTGGACGGAAATCCCCCTCTGTCTTGATCTATAACAATTAGGGCCGATTTTACTCGTTAACTGTTACAGATTGAGACGTTTGTGAGCCGTGTCGACCGTTTGTCTCGATCTGTAACACGTAGAGGAAGATTTGCCCTGTAGATGTTACAGACCGAGACAATCAGCCGGGCTCACCTCGTCCGCCTCGTCATCTGTGGTTTACGTGGGGGCATACGGAGTACGGGTATACTAACCGGCGGCGAATCTGCTCCATCGCTTAGAGCTGCTGCGTCTGGACGGCGCGTGATAGGGCTGCCAAAGCGATCGCCAGCGTGCTGAGCAACGTCCTCTCTGTGCGCACCCGTTTTTGTATGTATTAGCGCACTACCAAGCACGCCCGCGCGGCCGCATGCCGTGCCCATTGCGCGTGCAGATAAGGAACAACAACATATGCGTAATTCTGTATCCGACGTTACGGACGCCGAGATTCTGGACGAGGCCCGCGAGGCCATGACCCAGGCCGCCTTCGATGCCGCCGATGAGGCCAATGCTGCCCAGGCCGTCGAGTCCGCTACCGAGAGCCTGCCCGCCTTTGACAAGCTGGGGCTTTCCGACGAGATGCTTCGTGCTATCGAGAACCTGGGCTACACGGCGCCGACGCCCGTGCAGGCCGGCTCCATCCCCGTGGTGCTCGAGGGCCGCGACCTGCTTGCCGCCGCTCAGACCGGCACCGGCAAGACGGCCGCCTTTTTGCTGCCGACCATGAACAATCTGGAGCACATCGCTCCTCCCAAACCCGTGCGCGAGCGCGGCGGCCGCAACCGTCGTCGCGGTGCTAAAAAGCCCGAGGGCAACGGTCGCGGCCCCGTGATGCTCGTCATCACCCCTACGCGCGAGCTTGCCCAGCAGATCGACGAGGTCGCAAGCAAAATCGCCGACGTCACCGGCCATGTTGCCGTGACCGTCGTGGGCGGCGTGAGCTACAAGCCGCAGACCGCGGCACTTAAGTACGGCTGCGACATCCTGGTCGCAACGCCGGGCCGTCTGGTCGATCTGATCGAGCAGGGCGCCTGCCACCTGGACGAGGTTAAGGTCCTGGTGCTCGACGAGGCCGACCGGATGCTCGACATGGGCTTCTTCGACGACGTGACGAAGATCA
>CABUWR010000212.1 GCA_902495265.1 uncultured Collinsella sp.
CGCCCGCCGATCACATCGCCGGTCTGTAAGGAGGTCCTATCATGAGCGAAACCAATAACTCGAACGAGGTCGTCGTCAGCATCAAGAACCTCCAGAAGGCCTTTGGGGACAACGTGGTCCTGCGCGATATCGATCTGGATGTGCACAAGGGTGAGGTCGTTGTGGTCTTGGGCCCCTCAGGCTCGGGCAAGTCGACGATGCTTCGCTGCATCAATCGCCTGGAGCATCCCACGAGCGGCTCGATTGTCGTCGAGGGCGTGGATGTGTGTGCCAAGGGCGTCGACCTCAACAAAGTGCGCACGCACCTGGGCATGGTGTTTCAGCAGTTCAACCTGTTCCCGCACCTGTCGGTCAAAAAGAACGTCATGCTTGCGCAGCAAAAGGTGCTCAAGCGCAGCAAGGAAGAGGCCGAGAAGATCGCCGTCGAGGAGCTGACCAAGGTCGGCCTGGCCGAGCGCATCGACTTTATGCCGAGCCAGCTCTCGGGCGGCCAGCAGCAGCGCGTGGCCATCGCCCGCGCCCTGTCGATGAACCCGCACGTGATGCTCTTTGACGAGGCCACCTCGGCGCTCGACCCTGAGCTCGTGCGCGACGTTCTGGGCGTCATGCGCGACCTGGCGCACGACGGTATGACCATGATCGTCGTGACGCACGAGATGGGCTTTGCCCGCGATGTCGCCGACCGCGTCGTCTTTATGGACGGCGGCGTCATTGTGGAAGAGGGTACGCCGAGCGAGGTCTTCGACCACCCCAAGAGCGAGCGCACCAAGGCGTTCTTGGGCAATATCTCGTAGCCGCTTTATATGACTGACATAGCAGAAAACGGGAGCCGGATGTGATCCGGCTCCCGTTTTTGTTGGGACGCGAATGTGTTTTGTTGCAATGCGCGTTGCGGGCGGAGCTCATTGCCGCTAGGCGAGCTCGGCTCCAAGGGCGCGGCAGGCCGCTTCGCTCTCATCATCGGGGGCGTCGTAGCAGATGACGGAATCGACGACGTTGACGCCCTCCTCGTCGGCGTCCGCCTTCCAGTTGTCCATCCATTCGCCCTCGGCCCACGAATAAGAGCCAAAGAGGACGACCTTCTTGTCGCCGAGGGTCTCCTTGACCTCATCCCACATGGGCTGGAACTCATCATATTCAAGCTCCTCGGAACCCATGGCGGGGCAGCCGAAGGCGATAGCGTCATAGCCAGCGGCCTTGTCTGCGGAGAAGTCGGCGCAGGAGATGACCTCTGCCTCGGCGCCGGCATCGGTTGCACCTTCGGCAACGAGGTTTGCCATGGCCTCGGTGTTGCCCGTGCCGCTCCAGTAGACGACGGCGATCTTGCTCATGTTGAGTCCTTTCAGTTGTGCGGCAGGTTGCCACGGCTTCTATGTTCTATCGGGTTGCCTGGGCAAGTTGCGCCAAGCTGTAGCCCTGCTGATAGACAAAGGTGAAGTATTGGGTGCAGGCGCGGTAGGCATCAAACGTCGCAAGTGCCTGCTCGACATTTGCGTAGACCTTCCAGGCCCCAAAGACCTTATAGTTCTCGCCGCGCTGGACGATAAACTCGTGCACGTCGTCGTAGGGATATCCTAGGAAGTAGCCTATTTCGTGCGGAAACTCGCAGGTGCAGTCGTTGCTGCAGCTAGCTTGCTGGGGTAGTGCGCATCGAGTCTGGCTACAGGCGCATTCCGCGACGTTATTACTCGCGAGCGTGATGCGTGATGCCAAATGCACAAGACATGTCGAAAGGTCTCTCGTGTCGTAGCCTTCCGAGGCGAGCGCTGTTTTGGCGCGAGGGTCCGCGAAATAGGTGGTGAGGCTTTTGGCTCGGTACACGTACACGAGCGCTCCGCAGGGCCGCCAGACCAAAACACTCAGGTGGATGCCAAGCGGGTCAAGCTCGCGGTTGCACTGGGCGATAACGTTGAGCAGGCGTGCTCGGCGTTCTGCGATGGTTTCTGTTGCGGTCGAGCCGTCCCCGTGGGCGTAGGTGCCTGGATAGGTAAAGAGCGATGCCGGCTTGATGCCCGCGAGCGTGGGGGAGCAGTTGCGCACGACTGCTGCCTGAAACGTTGGGATGTCTATGGTTCGAGTCACGTCGCTCCTTACGGATCTAAACTGTTAGCCTAGGAAAACTTATACACGAAAGTAAGCCATGGTCAACAAAAAAGTTTGAAGAGGAAAACTAATTGACCGAACGGACATGATTTTGGGTTAAGATGGGGACACCCCATGGGGGTATCTAGATAGTGCTACTGAAAGGGGAACGCATGAGTGACTTGCTCAACCCTGCGAATCTCATCGTGCTGACCGTCATTGCCGTCGGCATGTTTTTTGGACTGCGTCGCATTGCCGCTTCGACACACGGGAAGAGTTGCTGCAGCGATGGTGCGAGCGGCAAGAAGGCCAAAAAGGTTGTGGTGGCAGACACCGACGAGTCCCACTACCCCTATCGTGAGGAACTCCTTATCGGCGGCATGAGTTGCGACGGCTGCGCCCGGAATGTGACGAATGCCCTCAATGCGCTTGATGGCGTGTGGGCTACGGTAACGTACGCGGACCACACGGCACGCGTGCGCTCGAAGCGCCCGGTTGATCGCGACACACTCGAGACGGCAGTGAGGGGTGCGGGCTATTACGTTATGAAAATGTAGGCGTTGCCCTCTCCGGTGGGTACCAGCCTCCTGCCCATTGTGACTATCGGCATCCAAAAATTTGCGCAAAAATAACCTTTAGATGCGGCAAAAGTGGAGTTTGGTGACGGTTTGCGCGGAATTCGCTACCAATCGAGCATCTATGAACCCGTCCAAAAAATTACAGGTGTATATTTATACACTGATTATTGCTGTGCTCAGATTGCAATTAACCGTGGACAGAAATGAAGAATGCTAAAACTGGGCTTTAGGACAGGGGAGGCTATAACCTTATGAGACGAGTGGGAACACTTGGCTTGGTGGCAGCGCTTGCCGCTATCTTGGTATCGCCGCTGCCGGCGCACGC
>CABUWR010000213.1 GCA_902495265.1 uncultured Collinsella sp.
CTGCGCGAATACATGCTGCGCTACTTTGGCGACGAGGCCGCGGCCGAGCATGCTGCCGCGGCCGGTACGGGCAGCACCGCCACGGACGACGCCGAGGGCTGCGGCAACTGCAGCAACTGCCTCACGCAGTTCGAGGTCGAGGACGTCACCGATATGGCCCGCGCCGCCGTGCGCTATGTGGCCGCGCGTCCCATGCGCTTTGGCAAGTCGCTCATCGCCGACGTGCTTCACGGCGGCAACACCGAGCGCATTCGCCAGATGCATCTGGACGAGGACCGCGGCTACGGTGGGCTGTCGAGCGAATCGGTCGGGCGCATCAAGGACATCATCGGCCAGCTGTGCGGCCGCGGTTATCTGGCCACCTCGCAGGGGCAGTACCCGGTCGTGGGGCTGGGCCCGCGCGCCGGCGAGGTCGAGGACGAGGCGTTTGCCTTTACCGTTAAGCGTCGCGCGTCCAAGCGCAAGGCTTCGGCCCGCGCCCGCCGTGCGGTGGATCTGCTGCGCGAGGAGGCCGAGCTGGATCAGCGACCGCGCGTGGGCGACGATGCCGAGCTGTTCGAGCGCCTGCGTGCCCTGCGCAAGGAGATTTCGACCGAGCTGGAGATGGCGCCGTACATGGTCTTCTCCGACAAGGCCCTGCGCGGTCTGTGCCGTCTGCGCCCTCAGACGCGCGATGAGCTTATCCAGGTCAACGGCATCGGCGAGAAAAAGGCCGACGCCTTTGGTGAGCAGTTTATGGCGGCGATTGAAGAGTTTGAGTCCGAGCATGCACGGGATGGAGCGTAACGATGGCATTCGACGATAAAACCGGCCGCGCTGGCGTGTCCGCCGTGCCGCTGTACCAGCAGGTTATGGACGACCTAAAAGGCGAGATCGCACGCGGCGTGTACGCATCCGGCTCGCGCATTCCTTCCGAGATGGAGCTCGCGAAGTACTACGGCGTGGGACGCGTCACCGTGCGCCGCGCCGTCGAGGAACTGTCGCGCGCAGGGTATCTCAACCGCCAGCAGGGGAGGGGCACGTTTGTGTGCGCGCCCAAGCTCAAGCGCAAGATTGTCCAGAAGGGTGACGTTCAGAGCTTTTCCGAGGGGTGCGCTGCCAACGACATGGTGGCCGGAGCACGTCTGGTGTCGCGCACGGTGGTTGCGGCGACGCGCGAGGACGCGGCGTTTTTTGGGGTGGAACCCGGCTGCGAGCTCATCGTGGTCGAGCGCGTGCGCACGGCAGATGGCGTGCCCGTCATGCTCGAGAACAACGCCTTTGTGCTGGCCGACCATCCCTATCTGCAGACGCTTGCCGACAAGGACCTCACGGACAATTCCGTCTTTGCGCTCGTTGCCGAGCATTCGGGCCGTGCGCCGCTCAAGTCCGACCCCTGTACTGTGGAGATTGCGCTTGCCGATGCTCAGGCAGCCCCGCTGCTGGAGGTGCCGGTCGGCGAGCCGCTCTTCTATATGGAGGCGTACTTTACCGATGCGGACGAGCGGCCCCTGCTGCTCGGACGCCAAAAGATCGTGGGCTCGCGCTACGTGTTCGACATCTAACGTCCACAGATAGAACAACATAGAACAAGTTTGGCGAAATGGCTTCACGAGCGTCGTCGTGCGTGCTATAAATAGAACAACATAGAACGACTACAGGTACAAGCTGTCGTCGTTCAAAGCTGCCACACAAGGAGGAACATCACCGTGAACGCACACGATCTGGTCCAGGAAATTATCGAGCGCAAGGGCAAGATTGAGAACGTCTTTTGGATCGCCTGCGGCGGTTCGATGATCGACCTGATGCCGGCCAACGAACTGCTCAAGCGCGAGGCCACCACGTTTGCCTCGACGGTCTACACGGCACGCGAGTTTTGCCTGATGGCCCCCAAGAGCCTAGGGCCGAAGTCGCTCGTCATCGCCTGCAGCCACAGCGGTAACACGCAGGAGGTCGTCGACGGCTGCGAGATGGCGCTGGCGGCCGGCGCCGAGGTCGTGGCCATGACCGACTGCGAGGGCTCCAAGATCGATAACGGCAAGTGGACCACCTGGGTCTACCCCTGGGGCGAGGGCGTCCCGCAGGCCGAGGTCCCGCAGGGTATCGGCGCTCTGATCGCCGCCGAGTTGCTCGACCAGCAGGAAGGCTACGAGGCACTCGCCGATATGTACGAGGGCCTCAAGCAGATGGATGCGTTGCTGCCCGCTGCCCGTGAGAAGGTCAACGCCGAGCTGGGCGATCGCTTTGCCGAGCTCTGCCAGCAGCACAAGTTCTTCTATATCCTGGGTTCCGGCCCCAACTTTAGCCAGACCTACGCCATGGCGATCTGCTCGCTCATGGAGATGCAATGGCAGCACTGCTGCTACATTCACTCCGGCGAGTATTTCCACGGCCCGTTCGAGGCTACCGAGCCCGGCGTGTTCTACTTTGTGCAGCTTGGATCGGGCGAGTGCCGCCCCATGGAGGAGCGCGCGCTGGCGTTCCTCAACACGCACACCGATACGGTCATGGTGCTCGACGCTCTCGAGTACGGCGTGGGCGAGGTGCCTGCCAGCGTGCGTTCGTACCTGGAGCCGATCTTCTTCTACAACATGAGCTGCGAGCTGCGCGCCGCCCGCGGCAAGGTCTTCGACCACAGCCCCGAGATCCGTCGCTACATGGGCATCGAGCGGTACTAGGTACCGGGAATTATCTTTTTTGACGGGGTCTGCGCTGCGCGCGGACCCCGTCTTGCGTTGTGGCGGCCGGATTCGTGTCTGCGCGAAAATGAAGGTGAATACTTTTCCGCGAAGTGAACGACCTGTTTTGGACCCCCGAAGCATCCACACTTTTTGGCGACGAAACCGCAGGAAAACCTCGACGAAACCGCAGGAAACAGCGCCTGAAAAATGTCGATGCTTCGGGAGTCCGATTTTGCTCGTTCACATCGCGGAAAAGTATTCACCTTCGATTCGCAAGGGCACTACGTGAGTCAAAAAACGGGCCGCGCCGGGGATTTCCGGC
>CABUWR010000214.1 GCA_902495265.1 uncultured Collinsella sp.
CGGGTACCGGCGGCAGCTCAAGGCCTGCCTTGCGGATGGTCTCGACAGCCTCCTCAAACGTGGGCGGTTTGATGACGCCCATCTCGTTCATAAGGCCCTGCATTTCCTCCTGCGCACTGCCGCCCGACTCCTCGCCGCGCGGCACCAGGCGGTAGCACGCCAGCGCCAGCTCGAGCTGGTCGCAGTTCCAATAGGCAAACGCCAGGCGATAGAACAGGTAACCGATCGAAGGCCGGTCGCTGGCGATGCGCAGGCCGTGGCGCGCCACCTCGATAATCTCGTCATAGCGCTCCAGGCGTGCTAGCACGTTGATCAGGGCAAAGTGAGACTGCATGGACGAGCGCGCCAAATCGTAGAGACGACGCACCTCGGGCAGCGCACGCTCAAAGTCCTCTTGTTCGGCATAAAAGCTGCAGATCTCGTGCTGGGCAAAATACAGCGCATCGGGAGCGCGAAGGATACGCACGGAACGGTCCTCCTCCATCACCGGCAGCACCATGCGCACCAGCTGGTTGTCGCAGAACTGGGTCTGCACCGGGCCCGTCGCCAAAAGCTCAGCAACAGTACACTTGGCTTCCAGCTCCTCGACAAGGCGAGAAAAGCCCTCGAAAGCACCAGCTCGGTCAACTTTGGATTGCTCGCGCAGCTCGACGACACGGGCGACATACGGATCGTTGTCTTCCTCCATGACCTCAAGCTCTTCAGCCGTATCAGCGAGCAGTAAATCGCGAAGCGCAGGCGGCAATGGACGATGGTCATCGCGTGGTCGGTCGTGAACCTCTGCAGGCTCAATCATGTCCGGCGCATCTGCCTCATATGCCTCGAGCAAATGCCTGCAGGGCATGTCGTCCATATCCATGCTCTCAAGATCCTTGGCGACAGAAACGCAATCGGCCAGATAAGCCGCACGGCCAAAGGAATACGTTTCAACAACGCGCTCGCCCTGCGCGCCGTCGGGAGCCGCAATCTGCACGTAGCAGCGCGTGATGCGAGCGCCCGAAGCAAAGCAAGCCGCCGCGAGCGTAAGCGCAATACGCGCATCGTGCTCAGTGGCCCATGCCGTGCGCTTAGGCTCATCCACCTCGCGCCAGGCGTCATCTTGAGCATCATATTCGCGCTGTGGCATAGCATCGACAACCGTGCGGCCAAAACGCACCAGCATGATGCCCTCGGCGACGTTCACTCGATAGGTATAGTCGAGCCTCGTGACCACGTTGAGCGCTTCTACGAGACGTGCAAAGCGAGTGCGAACGTCCCACTCGCCACCCGGCTGGCACGCAACCGTCCCCGGCTTGGCCCACGGGTTGTCATTCGACAGCGTTTCGAGCAGGCGAGGAACGTCGTTTGTCGTCTTGCTGATATGCCATAGGTCGAAGAGCGAGCAGCCCTCAAAGCTTGGCGACGAGGCAACGGGGCCCAACCCTGCTCCAATACGCTCAAGGATGCCCGATAGGCGGTTCAGGCGGCACTCGACGGCAAGCAGGGTATCGATCTCGTCCTGGTCCAGCAGGCTACGGTCAAAATTGAGATAGAAGAGCCTCGAGCGATCGATGCGCGCCAGGCTCATTTCGGTTTTGGCCGCGATGGTGCGCAGGCGAGGCAGATTAACTTCGCCCATCAAAGCGGCGGCATAGCGCTCAATGCCGCTTGGATTATCTGTATGGTCAATGCGGTAGAGCAACGTTTCGATTGCATCGGGCAGCGGTGTGGAATCAAAACCCAGCAGCACCTCAACCGGCTCGGGGAGTTTTACAAGTTTGATCTTGTCGACGACATTTTTCATGCCCTCGTCGAGGCCGTCACCGTCTGCCGTGCCTGAGACAGCATTTTCGGAATCGGCGAATATCACGTAACGCAAGAACATCGAGGCCATGAACTCGCCGTAGCGAAGGCTGCGCGTCGAATTCCACGTCTCGTGATCGGATTGTTCGCGCATGGCGCCTTCGGGAGAGCCGATGACTCGCGCCCGGGAGTGCATCGTCCCATCGGTACCCCTGACCACAATCTCACCGATGTTGGAATCGGACTCGTCAAGAATCAGTTGCATGTCGGGATCGTCGGGCAGCGATTCCTCGTTAACGGGACGGTCCACCTTATAGACCTCACCCGAAACGCTCACGTAGCCCAAAAGCGACACATGGCTTTTGCCGACGAATTCGACGACATAGCATGATTCATGCGGGTCCTCGCCAAAGAGCTTCCAAACCACGCCATACGAGCGTCCCGCAGGCTGCTCGGGCATGGCCGGAAAGCGCTTTTTGGGATCGAGAAACCTGAGCTTGTATGTCGGACGCTCTGCCACGAAATATCACCCTGATCGGTCGTCTAAAGAAAGAGCGCGCCACGGGCTCACCGAGGCGCATACTCAAAATCTTACACGAGTCGATGAGAAATAGTCCCCTTTGACCGAGGTTCGAATCCATGCAGTGTTTACGTAAAAGAAAAGCCCCCGTTGCCGGGAGCTTTAATCTCAAATGGTGCGGCGTATAGGATTCGAACCTATGACGTTCTGATTCGTAGTCAGACCCTCTATCCAGCTGAGGTAACGCCGCGACTTGTTGATTATTATGCACATGGACTGAATAATGGTCAAGCGTATTTTCAAAAAAAGTTATCGAATTTGATTTTTACTCATTTGGGGCACTTGGCGCGATCTTCGGTGCATCGCGATATAAGAAAAGCCCCCGTTGCCGGAGGCTTTAAGTTCGATTGGTGCGGCGTATAGGATTCCGCGCATCCGCTGCGCGGATCCGCACCGGCTTCGCCCGCCTGCCGGCGTGCTCGCCCGCTCGCTAAAAACGCTCCGCGTTTTCTTGACGCTCGCGCCTCGACCGAGGTTCGAATCTCCGCAATGCCCCCGTAAAGGAAAAGCCTCCGTTGCCGGAGGCTTTAAAGCTCGATTGGTGCGGCGTATAGGATTCGAACCTATGACGTTCTGATTCGTAGTCAGACCCTCTATCCAGCTGAGGTAACGCCGC
>CABUWR010000215.1 GCA_902495265.1 uncultured Collinsella sp.
ATATGCTGGAAACATGTGTGCCACAATCCTGTATCACAATAAGTTGCAACAGATGTGCCTCACGAAGGGATTCTCTATGACCGAGCTCCAAGAACTCCGTCGCTATCGTCGCGACCTGCATCGCATTCCGGAGCTCGACTTCGATCTTCCGCAAACTATCGCCTATATCGAGGGCGTGCTCGCTCCGCTTGCCTGCGAGGTGATCCATCCGTGCCCTAGTTGCGTGTGCGCTTTCTTCGACGCTGGCACGGGTGCCTCGCATGCCACGGCGATTCGTGCCGATATGGATGCGTTGCCTATTGCGGAGACGACGGGCGCCGCTTTTGCCTCGACGCATCCCGGCAAGATGCACGCGTGCGGCCACGACGGGCACATGGCTATGGCCCTCGCGGCGGCAACTTTTGTCGACCGTACGATTCGTGAGCAGCCGGGCGTTATTAAGCGCAACGTGCTTTTTGTGTTCCAGCCGGCCGAGGAAACAACCGGTGGCGCTAAGACGGTATGCGAGAGCGGCGTGTTCGAGCGCTACGGGGTCGACCGCATCTTTGGCTTTCACGTGTGGCCCGATCTTCCTGCCGGTACGCTGGCGAGCTGTCCCGGTCCGCTGCTGGCGCGCTCGAGCGAGACGCACATTCATATCCATGGCACGAGCATCCATATCGCCAAGACCTACGGCGTTCCAGTCGAGGAATCACATGACGCAGCGCTGGCGGCGGCAAAGTTCCTGGTTGCCGAGCGCGAGCTGATGGACGAGCTGGGTGCCGATGAGCCCTGCATCGGTAAGTTTGGCCTGCTGCAGGCCGGCACCGTCTGCAATGCGGTGGCGTGGGAGGCCCATGTTGCCGGTAGCTTGCGTGTGTTTACGGACGCCATGTTCGACCGTGCGCGCGAGGGCGTACGCCGTGCGCTCGACGAGGCGTGCACCGCAACGGGCTGTACGTACGATCTCGACTTTGCCGAGGGCTATCCGCCAGTCGATAACGACCCCGAGTTGTTTGCCCACATTGCGCCTGCCTTGCCCGAGTTGCAACTTGTGGACGAGCCGCTGTTAATTGCCGAGGACTTTGCTTTCTATCAGCGCCATCTGCCGGGCGTGTTCTTCTTGCTGGGCACGGGCGTGCCAGAAGGACAAGAAAACCCGATCGACGCTGATGACTGCCCAGCCTATGCGATGAGCGCTCTGCATACCGATACCATGCTCTTTGACGAGGAGATTCTTCTCAAAGGCCTCGATGTCTACAAACGATTGCTTTTGCTTGACTAAGGCGCAAAGGACTATTTGTTCTAGAAAACACGAACAAACGTACGATATAATAGAGATGTAAGTCTATAGAAAGGTTTGACGTTACTAACGTAAGGCGATACTATGATTGCATCGTATAAAGATGAGGATACCGAACGCTTTGCCATGGGTGTGCGGGTCAGGAGGTTCGTGCCCTTTGAGCGTGTTGCGTTGAGGAAGATTCGCCAACTGCAGGTTTGCGCTTCGCTTGATGATCTTCGCGTTCCACCGGGCAACCGCCTGGAAGCTTTGAAGGGCGATCGTGCCGGTCAATATAGCATCCGTGTTAACGAGCGCTATCGGGTCTGTTTTGAGTGGAGACAGGAGATGGCTTGGAATGTCGAAATCGTCGATTATCACAAGTGATGAGACTTCGGCCGATTTGCTGTCGCCGGTGACTCCTGGTGAGCTTCTCAAAGAGGAGTTTCTTGTTCCCATGGGCATTTCTCAATATCGCCTTGCGAAAGAGACTGGGATTCCGGCTCAGCGTATCGGGCAGATTGTCTTGGGAAAACGTCGCGTGACGGCCGACACCGACCTCCGTCTTTGCCGTTATTTTGGCCTGACGGATGGTTATTGGCTGCGCGCTCAGGTGGCGTTTGACCTTGAGGCCGAGAAAAGGCGGATTGAACCGGAACTCGACAAGATCGTTCCTGTTCAGCAGGCTATCGCACTGTAGTGCTCAAAGATGATGGGGGTGGCGCGGCGATGAGGCGACGCCGACAGTCTGCCGTATATAGTCCGGGTGGATGCGGGTGCGGTTTGCTGCTGCTTCCGGTTATTGCTGTGAGCATTGGCGTGATGTTTGCGCTTGCCGGGCTTGCCGCGGCGGCGCTCGTGCTGTTTATCACTGCCATCGGCGTGACGATTTGGCTCTGCCGCAATCGCGAGCAACGCCGTGCCGACGGTAAAACCAATGTCGGCTGGGTCGTCTTTCTGATCATTGCGTACCTGCTGAGTGCCAGCTACCTTGTTTTCTTTGTCCTGTTGATGATCAGTGCCTTTACCGGGGAATCCGTCACGGTGGGTTGATGCACTGCCAGCAGACGGTCGCGCGCAGTGCGTTTGCTCGGCGTTTGGATAACTGCATTGGCCGTTTACCGCAGCCTTAGCTCTCAGCTAATGAATTCAAGTTCAATCCTTCCTACGATGTGCTGTGTACCGGCACGGTAGCCGGATCGTAGGAAGGATGAATAATGGCAAAAGAGGGAAAGAAGCCGATCGGCAAGATTGTCCTAGGCATCATCGTGGTGCTGGTTATTGTCGGTGCCGTGGGCTCTATGGGCGGCAACTCAACCGATTCGTCTGCGAGCGATTCGGCAAAACCTGCCGAGACGACACGGCAGGCTGAGGAGCAAAAAGAACCGCAAGAACCGTATACCATTGCTGACGAGGCTGAAGACACTTCCAATCAGTTTACCTATAAGATCACGGGCACCCTGACCAATAACACGGACAAGGAAAAGAGCTACATTCAGATTGAATATGTTCTGTATGATGCCGATGGCAACCAGGTTGGAACGGCTCTTGCAAACACCAATCATCTGAAGGCGGGCGGCTCCTGGAAGTTCGAGGCGCTGGGTACGGTGTCTCCCGACCAGGTTGCTAGCTGGGAGCGTTCGGACGTAAGCGGTTTCTAGCATGTTGCATGCACTGGGGGAGGTGAAGTCGTATG
>CABUWR010000216.1 GCA_902495265.1 uncultured Collinsella sp.
GGTATCGCAGTCAAAACCGAACTTGGCACGGTTGTAGCCGATGCGGCGGATAACGCCGCGAGCGATTTCCTGCACGTCGACGTAGGCCTGGGTGCGAATCTCGCCGGCGACGATGACGGTGCCGGTGGTCACGAGGGTCTCGCAGGCGCAGCGGACGTTCTCCACGTTGGCAGGCACGCCGTTGGGGGCGATGTAGCCCTGCTCCTGCAGCTCTATTTCTTTAGCGAGGATTGCGTCGAGGACGGCATCGCTGATCTGGTCGGCGATCTTATCGGGATGACCTTCGGTCACCGACTCCGACGTAAAAACAAAGGACCCGTGTTGGGGCGGGATGGAACGAAGTTCTTCTGACATGATAGTCCTTTCAAAAACGTGTCCCGGCGACCGTTACCATTCCGCCGGGCTCTCTATGCAAGGGCACATCATAGCGCGTAATTCAAACATTCACACCCTTTCCGCACCTACTCATTGGGGACAGACATAAATGAGCGGCCTGGTACTCATTGGGGACAGGCTTAAATGACCAGCCTTAGGCGGGAGTGTCCCCAACGACTAGTCGTTTAAGAACATCCCCAACGACTGGTCATTTAAGTCTGTCCCCAATTAGTGGGTCGGTGCCCTTTGTGCGGAGGTTGCTTTGTTGCTTTATACTGATGCGGTTAGACATCCATCCTGCAATCGAGGAGATTTCCATGGCATCAGACGTTCGCGTCCGCTTTGCACCCTCACCGACGGGCAAGCTGCACATCGGCGGCGCCCGCACCGCTATCTATAACTGGGCTTTCGCCCGTGCTAACGGCGGCACGTTCATCCTGCGCATCGACGACACCGACCCCACCCGCTCCACCGACGAGAACACGCAGATCATCCTGCGCGCCATGCGTTGGCTGGGCCTGGACTGGGACGAGGGTCCCGAGGTGGGCGGCAATTTTGGCCCCTACGCCCAGGCCGAGCGCTTGGACCTGTACAAGCAGGCCGCCCAGAAGCTTTGGGACGAGGGCAAGGCCTATCCCTGCTTCTGCACCAAGGAGCAGCTCGACGCCGACCGCAAGGCCGCGCAGGAGCGCAAGGACCCCTTCCAGGGCTATCAGCGCCGTTGCCGCGATCTTGATCCCGAGGAGGCCCGCCGCCGCATCGAGGCTGGGGAGTCCTACGTCCTGCGCATCAAGGTGCCCGAGGACCGCGGCGACGTCGTCATCCACGACGCCGTCCACGGAGAGGTGACCTTCGACGCCAAGGAGCTCGACGACTTCGTCATCTTCCGCTCCGATGGCACGCCCACGTATAACTTCGCGACCGTCGTCGACGACGCCATGATGAAGATCACCCACGTCATCCGCGGCGACGACCACCTGTCCAACACCCCGCGTCAGGTCATGGTCTACGAGGCCCTCGGCGCTCCCGTGCCCACGTTCGCTCACATCTCCATGATCCTGGGCGCCGACGGCAAAAAGCTCTCCAAGCGCCACGGCGCCACCTCGGTGGAGGAGTACCGCGACGCCGGCTACCTGCCCGATGCCTTCGTCAACTATCTGGCGCTGCTCGGCTGGTCGCTCGACGGCGAAACCACGATCATCCCGCGCGATGTCCTGGCCAGCAAGTTCTCGCTCGACCGCATCTCCAAGAACCCGGCGACCTTCGACCCCAAGAAGCTCGACTGGGTCAACGCCGAGTACATCAATGGCATGTCCGATGCTCAGTTTGCCGACGAGATCATGGTTCCTGAGCTGCACGAGGCGGGTCTCATCGAGGGTAATGTCGAGTACGGCGAGGATTGGATCGACGCGCTTGCCGCCATCGTTAAGCCGCGCACCAAGATGCCGGCCGACGCCGTGACCGTCGCCGCTCCCATCTTTGCCACGGCCGAGACGCTCGAGTATGACGAGAAGTCTGTCAACAAGGGCCTGGCCAAGGAAGGCATGGGCGCCATTCTGGACGCCGCCAAGGCCGCGCTCGAGGGCGTTACCGAGTGGACCGCCGCGAACATCGACGCTGCGCTTGAGCCGCTGCCCGAGCAGATGGACCTCAAGAAGCGCGTGGTGTTCCAGGCCGTGCGCGTCGCCGTTTGCGGCAACATGGTGAGCCCTCCGCTGGGCGAGACCATGGCACTCGTCGGCCGCGACGACTGCCTGGCGCGCATCGACCGCGCCCGTACGATGGCGCTGTAGCAGCTGCGTAAACGCATGTATTGAGCCCCGTTCACCCGAGCGGGGCTCTTGTCTCTGTAGACGTATGGGATAGGAGGTGCTGGGGCCATGGCCGAGCAACTAACGCTCTTTGGTTCGCCGGAACCGGAGGAGACTCCGGCGGCACCGGCATCCGCTGCTGCCCCGGTCAAGCCCGAGCCTGCACCTGAGCCCATCGCCGCCTACGCGAGTGTGGTCCTGGACATCCCCACCCGTGCGCTGTCCGAACCGTTTGCTTACGGCGTCCCCGAGTCCCTTGCCAACGAGGCCCAGGTCGGATCGACGGTCCTGGTCCACTTTGGCAACCGTGCCGCCGCAGGTTACATCGTCGATATTGCGCCCGAGCTGGTCGACCTGCAAGGCAACAACGCCCTCGACCCTTCGCGCATCAAGCCCGTCGAAGCCATCCTCAGCAAACCGCTCTTTACCGCCGAGGCTGCCCGCATCGCGCGCTGGATGAGCCGTGAGTACGTCGCGACGCTTTCCGAGTGCCTGCGCCTGTTTTTGCCTCCGGGCGGCAGCCCGCGCGTGGTCAAGGGCGATGACGGCGCATGGTCGGTTGAGCGTCCCGCCGTCAAGCCTATTCAAAACCGCTGGGTCATGCTTACGCCCGAGGGCTTCGACTATACGCCGCCCAAGACTGCCGTTCGCCAGCGCCAGCTCATCGAGGCACTCCAGTGCGGACCGGTCACGACGCGCGACCTCAACCTGCTCTACAACAGCATGTCGGCGACCATTAAA
>CABUWR010000217.1 GCA_902495265.1 uncultured Collinsella sp.
GCTTGCGCTCATCGACCCGCGGCATAGCTGCACTCGATGCGGCGCCCCGTTTGGAGACTTGCTGTGCACCGAGTGTTCGGTCGAGGGTACGTCCTCGGCGATGGCCGAAGCACTCGACCGGTGCCTGGCATGTGCCGTTTACACGCACCCGCTGCCGCGGATCATTAAAGCGTACAAAGACGCGGGCGAGCGACGCCTGGCGCCGTATCTGGCAGAGCTGCTATACGACACCGCCTTACATGCCCAGGTCGCGGCACCCGATCGCTATGGCGGTGTGTTGTCCGGTGCCGATGCGGTGGTGTTTGTGCCCGCGACGGCGGCGGCGTTTCGGCGACGCGGCTTCGATCATATGGAAGCCATCGCGCGCCCATTTTGCGAGCTGTCGGGTGTTCCGCTGCTCGACGCCCTCGTTAAGTACGGCCATGGCGACCAGCGTGAACTCGGTCGTGAAGAACGCCGTGAACGCGCCCGAGGCATGTACGAGACCGTTGAGGACGTGCGGGGCCGCCGTCTGCTGCTTGTCGACGACGTTATCACCACGGGTGCGACGATGGCAGCGGCTTCGGCGGAACTCAAGCGCGCCGGTGCCGCGGCCGTTGATGGTCTCGCTATCGCACGCGTTTTGTAGGGGTGATTCATGTGGCGGTAACAATCAGGCAGTGTGACAAACCGACAAAAGAGCAGCTAGCGGCTTCCGTGATCCTGACGGGCGCCTCGGCGTTGCGTATGATGCGCGCCGAGCGCCGGCAGATGGGCTACATCGGCTGGAAGGACCTTGAGCCCGAGGAGGAACGCCGCGTGCTGTGTATGTCATCACCTTCGGCCGAGGATATCTGTCTTTCCGACCTGGTGCGAATCGGAGCCAAAAGCGGCGAGGTGCAAGAAGATCTGTGCTTGCTGGTGGGATCTGCGGCGCAGCGCCGCCGCATGCCTGGCGTGGACTGGTCCGTGTGCTCCGGGTTGCCTGCCGGCTCGATTCTAGAGGTGGAACCGGGGATGTACAGCCTATCTCCCGAGGCCCTTTGTGTTGCCGTCGCTCGCGAGGTCGGCTGTATCCAGGCGTTTGCCCTGGCCCAGGAACTGTGTTCCAAGATTTCACTGAGCGATCGCGGGAAGTATCTACCTCCCTATACCTCGCCTGTTGCGAATAGGCTTGCAAAGGACAAGGACCAACCGGCAGACGTGGGCTACTTTGAAGTCGAGCCAGTGCTGACGCCCGATCGCCTGGCAGATTACCTTGCGGCATGCAAGGGGAATGTGGCCAAACAGCTGCTGCGCCTGTGTCCCCACCTGTCAGAAAACCTGCGCTCGCCCATGGAGTGCATCATGCTCGCTCTGTTTTCGCTTCCGTTTTCCTATGGCGGATTTGCCTGCGGTCCCTTTAAGACCGACTACAAGATCGAGTTCGATGACCGCGCGCAGGCAATCTCGGGGATGCCGCATGCAGTTTGCGATGCGTATCAGGAAGCAGCCCGGTTTGACCTGGAATACAACGGTGAGCTGGGCCATTCCTCCCGGAGGGGACGTATCCATGATGAAAAACGCAACACGGGTTTGATTACTATGGGAATCGAGGTCGCGACGGTCAACAACGAAATGCTCTGCGACATGGAAGCGGTGGAAGCGCTCGCATGGCGCATCCACCAGCGCATGGGTAAGCGATATCAGAATCGCGTAGAGGCTCGTCGAAAGAGGCAAGATGCTCTGCTGAATACGCTCCGAGCGTGCTTTGGGCTCAAGCCGGCGTAAAACTATGGCTTTATAGGGGGTTTGTTATATGCTCTGTGCAAAAAACGGCAAATATGAGTACTGTTACTAGATTAGTGACAGGAAAAACAGAGAAACCTGAGCCGAAAATCTGGATTCAGTGAAGAGATAATAAACGAATGTGGAATATCTTGGCGCCAAGCGGGCTGTACGGAACTCAAAAAGGGCTCGTGGGGCGGAAAAACGCTGCTACTAAATTGGTAGCAGTACTCATATTTGCCGTTTTTTGCACACGGCATCCTGAGACGGGTGCCACGGAGCTCCCCGTAGGGGAGCTCCGGGCTTCATGGGGGCACGAATAGTCCGCTCCGACCTGCAAAATCTGTGCTCACGGTGCGAATGACGCCCCTAACCTTAAACTTTAGCTTGAACTTAGCTATAATGCGCTACGTTCCTGCCAGGCTGTGGTTGCGGACGGACGAAATGCCCATCCTAGTCCAAGACAGACGCGGTCAAAGGGATCCACGTAAGCGACCGCGTGCGCGCGGCGCGATCATGGCGCGTCCTAGATGTAAGCCGCACCGTCCGTTCTACTTTCTTTGGGGCAATACCGCCTCGCGGGCGAGCGGGCCAGTCGTGAAGGTGGCTGCGGCCTCCTGAGCAAACGCCCCGGTGCGCAAGTGTGGGGTCAAATACCAGGTCAGCTGGTGGGAACAACCCGATATTCCGTGCAGGGCACGGATCGTATGCGACACAGAAGGCAGGGTAGTGGACATGGTGAGGGGCAGCTTGATGCATGCGGCTCGGTTAGGTGCTGGGACCGCGGCGGTCATTGCCGTTTTGGGCCTGAGTGGATGCGCGTTCAATCCACTGTCCACGTTCACGACGCCCACGATCGACCAGATCGAGCGCGAGACCGTTACCCCCACGGTATCGGACAATGCCCTGGTCACGCCGGGAACCCTGACTGTCGCTCTCGATACTTCCGATGCCCCGCAAGCCATGCAGGATGCCGACGGAAACCTCACGGGCTATGCGGTCGATGCCGCTCGTGCCCTCGCATGCCGCATGGGTCTCAAGGTCGCCTTTGTCGATGCGTCCTCGGCCGATTCCGCGCTCAGCGATAAAAAGGCCGACATCTTCATTGGTGACGTCAGGTCTACGGACGGCGATATCAGCTCGCTTGGCACCTGTCTGTACGACGCCCCCGCC
>CABUWR010000218.1 GCA_902495265.1 uncultured Collinsella sp.
CCTATTCAGTCAAATATCCCGCCGGCGAAGGCGGCTACGTAGGCCTCATCGGCAAGAACCTCGATATCGCCTGCGACTAGAATCTTCTGTCTCGATCTGTAACATCTGGCGGGCTAAATCGTTTCTACCTGTTACAGATCAAGACAAACCGCCCCAAACCACCACAAAGGTGCCTGTCCCCTTTGTGGTGGTTTGGGCAGGCGGGTATCAAAAAGTGTCAGATGGGGGCGGCTGTCGAGCGCCCGCGTGCGAAAAGAAGTATCGACCTGCGCCGCTGTCGTTGAGCGAGACCCTATTTGCGGGGATACTGAAACCACGACAAGCAGCGTATGAAAGGATCGATGCATGGCTTTCCGTAAAGACTTCCTGTGGGGCGGCGCGACGGCTGCTAACCAGTGCGAGGGCGCCTACAACGTGGACGGCCGCGGCCTTGCCAACGTGGACGTGGCTCCGCACGGCTCCGAGCGCTATGCGGTGGTCTCCGGCCGGCGCAAGATGCTCGACTTCGAGGACGGCTATTACTATCCCGCGCAGACCGGCATCGATTTCTATCACCACTACAAGGAGGACATCGCCCTCTTTGCCGAGATGGGCTTTAAGACCTTCCGTATGAGCCTGGCTTGGACCCGCATCTTCCCCAACGGTGATGAGACCGAGCCCAACGAGGCTGGCCTGGCCTTCTACGAGGACGTATTCCGCGAGTGTCAGGCGCACGGCATCGAGCCGCTCGTGACCATCACGCATTTCGACTGCCCGATTCACCTCATCAAGGAGTACGGCGGCTGGCGCAACCGCAAGCTCATCGACTTCTACAAGAACCTCGCGACCACGATCTTCACCCGCTACAAGGGCCTGGTGAAGTACTGGCTCACCTTCAACGAGATCAATATGATTCTGCACCTGCCGTTTATGGGTGCCGGACTGGTCTTTGAGGAAGGCGAGAACAAGGAGGCCGTCGAGTACCTGGCCGCCCACAACGAGCTCGTCGCCAGCGCTTGGGCAACCAAGATCGCCCACGAGATCGACCCCGAGGTCAAGATCGGCTGCATGCTCGCCGCAGGTAGCTACTACCCCTACAGCTGCCGTCCGGGCGATGTGCGCCAGGCGCAGCTCGACAATCAGGACAACTACTTCTTCGTCGACGTCCAGAGCCGCGGCTACTACCCGGCCTATGCCGTCAAGAAGCTCGAGCGTCTGGGCATCGATGTGGGCATGACGGACGAGGACCGCGAGATCCTGGCCGCCAACACCGTCGACTTCATCAGCTTTAGCTACTACAGCACCCGTTGCTCCGCCGGTGCCGATAACCCCGATGTCGAGCGCACCCAGGGCAACGCCTTCGCCGGCGCCAAAAACCCCTACCTGCAGGAGAGCCAGTGGGGCTGGGCCATTGATCCGCTGGGCTTCCGTATTACGCTCAACGACCTGTACGACCGCTATCAGAAGCCGCTGTTTGTGGTCGAGAACGGCCTGGGCGCCAAGGACGTTGTCGAGGAGGACGGCTCCATCAACGACGACTACCGTATCGACTACCTGCGCCAGCATATTGCCGCGATGCGCGATGCGGTGACCGAGGACGGCGTTGACCTGCTGGGCTACACCACCTGGGGCCCGATTGACCTGGTGTCTGCCGGCACGGGCGAGATGTCCAAGCGCTACGGCTTTATCTACGTCGATCGTGACGATGCGGGCAACGGCACCCTCAAGCGTTCCAAGAAGAAGAGCTTCGACTGGTACAAGCACGTCATTGAGACGAATGGTGAGGACCTTTCCTAAGGAAGCTGAGACACTCAACTTCAGAGCCTCCTAATCAAGGCGCCCGGCGAGTATGTGCTCGCCGGGCGCCTTGCCGTCTGCGGATTTTGGGACATGTGGCCCGCTTTTTGGGCCCGCCTGTCGGTACACTAAAAGCACTATGGGTACCCGCGAGCGACATATCGGCCACGCGGCCGCCCGATCCGCACCCGTGGCGGATCCCAGGGGCGGCAGGCTCTTCGCCATGCCGCGGTTCCTTGTTGGCATAACACATCAGGTGTACCGTCACCGCGTCTTCGCTATCGCCGGCGCTATCACCGCACTGTTCCTCATGCTTTTGGCAGTCTTGCCGGCGCTGTTCGCCTCCGACCCTAAACTTTCTAACGCCGCGCCCGCCTATAGTGAGGTGTCCAAAGAGGTCGTGGATGCGCTCGTCCATTCGAGCTCTCTGCCGTTGCTTGTCGCCGCAATTGTATTTTCGATTTGGGGCGTATCGGTCTATCTGCGCTGTTTGGACTATGTGTTGCGCCGCCGCCTTGTTGCCATCGCCACCATCTGCGCCTTGTGGATGATCGAAGTCATTCTCAAGTACAAGTCGTTCACGCCGTTCTATGCCACCGTGCTGTGGTACCTGTACTACGTGCCCATGACGCTCATTCCGCTGCTCTACCAGTTGTGTGGTCTGCGCCTTGCGGGCCTGGAGCAACACCGCCTGGGTCGCCGCTACTGCGCTGCGCTGTGGATTGTGGCCATCCTGCTTATCGGATTTGTGCTCACCAACGATTTTCACCAGCAGGTCTTCCGCTTTGACCGCACAAGCGACACCTGGAGCAACGACTACACGTACGGCTGGGGATATTTCGCCGTCCTCGTGTGGACGGCCTTTAACTTCGTGGCCTTTTTTATCCTGGTTGGCCGGTCCTCGTCCTTTCGCATCCAGCGATTCTCGGGCACGGCGGCGCTCGTACTGCTGGGCGGCGCATTCTTTGCCATCTCGTATGCTCTGCGCGTGCCCTGGGCATGGAGGCTCAACTTCTCGCTCGTCTATTGCGTCTTGTGCGTGGTGGCGATGGAAATCTGTCTCGATTGCGGTGTCATTCCGTCGTATCACGACATCGCCGGCATCTTCGACACCTTGCCGCTCGACCTCAA
>CABUWR010000219.1 GCA_902495265.1 uncultured Collinsella sp.
AGGTAAAAAAGACCTGGTAAAAGCCCTTAGTCCAACGCATACGCTGTTTCCAGGACGCCTTAAACGTCACCGGCTGCTCGTCAAAGAACTCCGCCGGCGCATAACCGATGCGGATGCCGTGAATGGCGCAGAACGTGGTGAACTGGATATCCTCGGTCAGCGTATGGAACTGCCAACCGTGCATGCCCTCGATAACGCTGGCGGAGATGAGGTAGCCCGAACCCGAGACAGCGCAGGACGTCTTGCAGATATTACGCGCGTTGTTGAGGAAGCGGGCCTCACGCAGATACCAGGTGGCGTTGGCAGACGAAATCCACGAGCTGCCAAAGTTCTTGGAGTTACGATAGCTCGTGACCACATGGAAGCCCTGGTCAAAGGCATCATTCATCTTGGAGACGTAATCGCGGGAGATAACGTTGTCGGCATCGAAGATAAAGTAGCCCTCAAACGTATCGGGATACTCGTTGAGAATGCGATCGAAACCATAGTCCATGACCCAGCTCTTGCCCTTGCGGGCCAGGTCATTGCGCTCGTAAACAATGGCACCGGCCTCGCGCGCGAGCTGCGCGGTATTGTCGGTGCAAGCGTCGGCAACGACAAAGACCTCAATGAGCTCGGACGGATAGTCCTGATCCTTGATGGAGCGAACGAGGTTGGCGATCACGGCCTCCTCGTTATGCGCCGCAATAAAGAAGGCATAGCGGTGGAGTTTTTTGGCCTTGGGAGGCGCGACCTCGCCACGAAGAGCGCCAATGACAAAGAAGACCACCTGGTACAGAAAGCAGACCGTGAGCAGCGTGACGACAATCTGGTTGAAGATCACGATGGGCGTGTTGGTTTGTAAAAAGGCGAGCATGCAGGCTCCCAGGAACGCGTTACGTAAACAATCGTATATCTTACCGCAGGCTTACCGAGTTCAAGAAACCACCTAATACCGGCTAGGCTTCGAGCAGGCCAAGCTGCGGGACGATGTCGTCGCCGGCGGCGGTGCGACCAAGCGAGCGCGGGGCCAGGTCGTCAAGAACCGCAGCGAGATCCCACGGCAGCTCGTCGCGGCATTCGATGCGCTCGCCCGTCACGGGATGGTCGAATGCGACGCGCCAGGAATGAAGGAATTGCCTGGTCAGACCCTGATCGGCGCGTGCATCGCACTTGCCGTAGAGTGGATCGCCCACGCAGGCGTGGTTGATATGACGCATGTGTACGCGAATCTGATGCGTACGGCCCGTAAACAGGTGGCACTCGACGAGCGTATAGCCGTCGTCAAATCGCGTGGAATCAAAGCGCTCGAGGACCTTAAAGGTCGTAATGGCCTGGCGCGCGAAAGGATCGTCCGAAACCGCCATCTTGACACGGTCGCGCGTCGATCGGGCAATGCCGGTGTTGATGGTGCCCTCGTCCATGGCGATGTGCCCGTGAACAAGTGTGATATAGCGACGGTCGAGCGTACGCGTGCGGATGAGATTTTGGAGCGCGCGCTGGGTGTCGTCGTCCTTTGCCGCAAGCATGAGACCCGAGGTATCGCGATCCAGGCGATGCACAATACCGGGGCGGTCCTCGCCCTGCACGGTGCCCAGATGATCGATACCGCAGTGATAAACCAGGGCATTCGCGAGCGTACCGCTCTCATGGCCATGCGCAGGATGGCACACCAGGCCGCGCTGCTTGGAGAGCACGATAAGGTAGTCGTCCTCATAGCGGATATCGAGGGGAATGGCCTCGGGAATCACGTCGGTCGGGTCGTGCGGCTCGGGGAGGTCGACCGAAATACGGTCGCCGGCTCGCACGGCGTACTTTTTGGACAGGCAGGTCTCACCATTGACACATACGGCACCGCCCTCAATCAGATGCGCGCAGGCAGAGCGCGTAGGACAGCCGTCATTGGCTCCCAGATAGGCGTCAAGACGCTGACCAGCGGCATCGTCGGCAACAAGGATATGAATGTCGGCCATTAGCGCTCGTTCCTTTCGCGAATCTTGCGGGCACGCTCCCCGCGTTGCTGGGCCTTGCGCTTAGCGCGAGCCTCGTCACGGGCGTTAAGCTCGGCGGTCGCATCGACCTCACGGGCCGCAGGACTCAAGAACATGTAGCCGAAGAGGGCGAGCACGACGCCCAAGGTAATGCCGATATCGGCCACATTGAAGACGGGAAAGTCGATGAAGGTGGTGGCAATAAAATCGGTCACGAAGCCAAAGGCCAAACGATCGATAGCGTTGCCGATAGCACCGCCCGCAACCATCGCCATGCCCACGACCTCAAGATGGGCGAGCTGGGGTGCACGAACGAGGTACACGGCAATAGCGATAATGACCGCCAACGCCAGCACGGCAAACGCGATGCCATGCCCCTCGCCCATACTAAAGGCAGCGCCGATATTGCGGACAAACATAAAGTCGATGACACCGGGGATAACAGTCACATGCAGAGCATCGCTCACGGCACGAACCGCAAGCTTGGTCAGCTGGTCGACAAGCAGCACAACGAGCGCTACCCCACCAGCAACACCCAACCGCCAACGCAAAGGCGGCGTCATATCCCCAGCACGACCCAAATCAATCCCCTACCCTCAGATAATCAAATTCCGTTTACGCAATAATCCATCTTATATTGCCATAAGCAGAACGCACGACATATCCACCAACGCAAGCGAAATAACCAGCTAAAAACGAAAGCGGCATTCCGAAAAACAGAATGCCGCTTGGACGTGACAAAAGTTGACGTTGGGGACGTTCTTGTTTGACTAGTCGTTAAAGAACGTCCCCAACGACTAGTCATTTAAGAACGTCCCCAATGACTACCACGATGTTTTGGCTTGTGAGCGAGCGGGTCGCATTTGAGACAAGGTGACGTGAAATGAAAGGGCG
>CABUWR010000220.1 GCA_902495265.1 uncultured Collinsella sp.
CAATTGTTAACTTGTGAACAATTGCCTGCATTTGCGTAAAAATTGCATCTGACGCCCGGGTCGGCATATCGCCGGCCTGGGCATCTTTATAATGCGGGGTAAAAGACCCATTTGAATCCGACCGGACAAGGGAGCGAACATGGATCGCAGTAAGGTACCAGCCGTTCTATCCATCGCAGGATCCGATTCCAGCGGCGGCGCCGGCATTCAGGCAGACATCAAGACCATCACGGCGCACCGCCTGTATGCCGAGACGGCCACCACCGCTATCACCGCACAAAACACCCTAGGCGTCACCGCCGTGCAGAATATCGCCCCAGATATCGTCGCGGCGCAGATCGATGCCGTTTTTGACGATATCCGGCCCAGTGCCGTCAAGATCGGAATGGTTTCCTCTGCTGAGATTATCGAGGTTATCGCCGACCGCCTGAGTGCCTGGGACGCACAAAATATCGTCGTCGATCCCGTCATGGTCGCCACTTCGGGCGCTCGCCTCATTGCCGAGGATGCCGCCGAGGCGCTCACACGTCGCCTGTTCCCGTTGGCGACCGTCATCACGCCCAACATTCCCGAGGCCATGGCGCTGCTCGACTACGAGGTCGATTCCGAGCGCACACAGCAAAACGCCGCCATGCTCCTCACCCGCCGCTTTGGCTGCGCGTCCCTCGTTAAGGGCGGGCATTTTGTCAACGAAGCCAACGATGTGCTAGCAGAGCCCGCGCCGCTCGATGACGAGGGCAACCACCTGGGCGATCCGCTCACCACGTGGTTCCGCCACAAGCGCATCGAGACCGGCAACACGCATGGCACCGGCTGCACGCTCTCGTCCGCCATCGCCTGCGCATTGGCACAAGACATGGATCTTGCCGACGCCGTCAACGCCGGCAAGGCCTACCTAACCGGCGCTCTCGCCGCCGGCTTTGACATGGGCAAAGGTTCCGGCCCCGTTAACCATATGTGGCAGTATTAAGATTCGCAGCCCAAAACCACCGCAAAGGGGACAGGCACCTTTGCGGTGGTTCCCACAAACGTCTCGATCCGTAACAGTTAGAGTCCATTTTTCGGCCCACCTGTTACAGATTGAGACATTCAAATTCCGCTCAGGAGATAATCTCGATCTGTAACAGTAACTCGGCAAAATCGACCCTAGATGTTACAGATCGAGACAAACGACCGATATCGACCTAAATAATCTCAATCTGTAACATCTAGGCCGTTTTCGGCCTTACAACTGTTACAGATCAAGACAAACAAACGAAACAAGCCACCGCAAAAGTACCTTTGTGGTGGTTTGGGGCCGTGCTACTCACCGAGCATGTCCTGGAGCTTGGCTGCCACGGCGTGGCCCAGGCTCTCGTGGCTTTCGGGCATCATGTGCAGATAATCGATATCGCCCGGCTCGGCAAACTCGGCGGCATTCAAAAAGTCGCAGCCAAACTGCTCGGCCACGTGCGCATAGTATTCGGCAAAATGCTCCGAAGCCTCGACGGAGTGTTCGTCAAAGTCGGTCATGTACACATCGGCGATCTGCGGCTTAATCTTGATAGGAGCCATCAGCAGAATGCGCGGACAAGGCGCGGCGTCGGTCCACGGAAACGCGCGGACGGCGCGAATCAGCGCCATGGCACCGCGGGCAATATCAGAAGCTGTCACGTTAAAGACCGTCTTACAGTCGTTGGTGCCCAGCATGATCACAATGGCGTCCAGCGGCTTATGGGCCTCGAGCAGCATCGGAAGTGCGCGGATGCCGTTAAGATTGGTGTCCAGATGGCACATGTCGTCGCGTACCGTCGTGCGGCCGTTGAGGCCTTCTTCAATTACATGCCAGCCCTCGCCTAAGTCACGTTGGGCCACGCCGCACCAGCGCACATCCTGCGCATAGCGCACCGCGGTGCCATCGCGCATACCAGCCGGATCATAGCCATAGGTATTGCTGTCACCAAAGCACAGAACGTTTTTCATCGTAAGCCCTTCCTTTAGTAAAAAGCCGACGGGAGCAGCCCTCCCGCCGGCTCGACTTATCTGTCGGCACGTACCGATTACAGGTACTTGCGCCAATCGTCCTCGTCCTCATCATCCTCGGTAGCAGCCTGGGTCTGCTCGGCGGCGCGAGCTGCCGCAGCGCGAGCGGCAACCTGGGCATAGGACTCCTCGTTACGCTCGGGGAAGCTTGCCAGCACGTGCTCGAACTTGGCGAAGTCCTCATCCCAGCGCGTAGAAGGCACGGCAAAGAACACCTGCTTGACCTTAAAGTCGCGCGATGCGAGCTCCTCGCGGAAGAGCTCTGCCACGACCTCGGCGTCAAAGCCGTTGTTGTCGCAGCCCCAAGCACCCAGTACGAGCTTCTCGCGACCCAGCTCGTCGCAGATGGCAAGCACAAAGCGGATGCGATCGCGCAGAGCGTCGAGCAAGGCATCGTCGCTCACGCGATACTCCTGGCGAGCACGCTTGGCGTTGGGCGCGGCGGCCACGATTACGTCGGCATAGGCGTGCACATGGTTGCGGTCGAAGCGCACGGCGGGCACCACCAGCGCACGATTGCGGTACAGCTCGCAGTTGATGTTGCGGCGACGGTTCTCGCCGTACCACTTGCGCTGCTTGTCGAGCACGTTGTACAGGTACGAATCGACGCAGAGCGTCGCCTCCTGGCCCAGGTAGCCCTGGATATAGCCGCCGCCCGGATTGGTAAACGAGGCAAAGGCAAGCACGGCCATGTCGCAAAACTGCGCATAGCCGCGGCCGTTATCGAGGATTGCCTGCGTGGCGGAGGCATCAAGCACAGTGACCTCGGGCAGGGCCGGAGCAGCCTCCTCCGCGGGCGCGGACTCAGCCTCGTCGGCCAACTCGGTGGACTCGAGCGC
>CABUWR010000221.1 GCA_902495265.1 uncultured Collinsella sp.
ATTGGAACACGAGGAGGCGCCAGGTTAAACTGAAGGGACTGACCCCGGAGGAGTTCCGGAGACAGTCCCTTGCGGCGTAGTTCTTATTTAAGCCGTCCAGGTTTTGGGGTGCAGTTCATACCCGCGGCAGGGCTTTTTTCTGTCCTCCTCCCCGCAACTCATCCCGAGATAGTCATTGGGGACGTTCTTAAACGACTAGTCATTGGGGACAGTCTTGGTGCGCTCCGTTCGTCCTCCCGTTCGATTTTTGCTCGGTGGGTATACTTCCTTTCGCATTAAACGCCGGACTGAGGAGGTATCCAAATGCCGGATAACGGGTCAATACAAAAAAGAGGCGCGCACGAGATGGCTCATGGGCGTCCTGTCCAGATAACCGAGCACACGACGGTAACCGAGCTGCAGCCCAGTCTGTCCGATGTCGTGTGCGCAAACAAAAAGCTGCAGATTGGCTTTATCGTTGCGCTCGTGGTGCTGGCGCTGCTGTCGGGCTTTGTGGCTCGTCCGCATTTCGCCGATACCAAAACTTGGGACTCCACCATCGAGGTCATCGATCAAAAGAAAGGAAACGTACTGGCGCTCACGACCTCGTGCGTGGCGCTGTCTGCGGGCATTACCGCGCTGCCGGGTGATACGGGAACGCCGGTTGCCGAGCAGCTCGCGCAGCTTTCAGGCAACCTTGGTATCGTGCTTGCCGTGCTATACCTAGAGAAATATTTGCTCACGATTTTGTGGTCGGTTGGCCTGGGCATCTTAATCCCGTTTGCATTGGTGCTCTTTGCGGTGTCGCTCGGCATTCACGGGCGCTGGAGCACGAGCGCTGTCCTGCGCCGTGTGGCGACGCGCGTGCTGGTGGTTGCCGTGATCGGCATGGCGCTCGTGCCCGCGAGCGTATGGGTGTCGCAGAAGGTCGATGAAACGTATCGCGTAAGTATTGAGCAAGCTGAGCAAAAGGCTGCGGAGGCTGCGGACGCGGCCGACACCACGGACAAGCCAGCCGAGACCAGCTCAAAATCGAACAAGAAAAAATCCGAGGCCACGGAGTCCAAAAACGTGCTCGAGCAGTTGACTGATGGGGCCTCGAGCCTTGTTACGTCGGTGACCAGCGGCGCCAAGCAGATGACCGATGAGATCGTGCGGCAGGTGACCGATCTGATTGAAGGCGTCATCGTGATGATCGTGACTTCGTGCGTTATCCCGCTGCTGGTGCTCGTGGCGTTTCTGTGGCTGGGACACGTACTGCTGGGGATCGATATTTCCGGCCCGGCGAACTATTTGACGGGCCGCTTTCTGAGTGCTCCGTCCAAGCACGCCAAAAAGGGTGGGCAGTCCGAGTAGCTAAAACAGCTGTGTATACCGGGGAATACCGCCGAAGGGCGGCCGAGACACGTTCTCGGCCGCCCTTTTGTTTGTTGAACACATGGTCGCTACGTCCGCGCCCGGCTCAAACGGTCAGCAATCATCCGTAAACGGTATTTGTTCAAAAAAGAACAAAGATAAACAAATAGTTGTTGCAGTTACTGTTCGAATGTGTTCAAATAAACATGAACAGTGAAGAACCGCACATTCAGATGCCCGGACCTGAACGCGATTCAACACTTCCAAACAGAAACTACGCACCTGCGTATCTCTCAAGGAGGATGTCATGAGGGTTGTAATCGCTTCCGATGCCGACGGTATGTCGATGAAGGAGTCCATCAAGGAGATGCTCATCGCCGACGGTCACGAGGTCGTCGACTATTCCGAGACCCCTGCCGCGGACTTTGTCGATTCCGCGACCGCCGTTGCCAAGGACCTGCTGGAGCACAAGGATTCCCAGGGCTTCGCATTCGATAAGTACGGCGTCGGCTCCTATATGGCCGCCGTCAAGATCAAGGGCATGGTCGTCGCCAACATTTCCGACGAGCGTTCCGCCTACATGACCCGCGAGCACAACGGCTCGCGCATGGTCACCATGGGCCCGGGCGTTGTGGGCACCGAGGTCGCCAAGAAGATCGCCCGCGAGTTCCTGCGCGCGCAGTACGCCGGCGGCCGTCACCAGATCCGTGTCGACATGCTCAACAAAATGGCCTAACGAGAGCCACCGAGAACTCGAACTTCTACCTCAACTTGTGAATTCAGACGAAAGGACGTTCTGATGAAGAAGACCATCGCAATCGGTTGCGACCATATCGTTACGGACGAGAAGATCTATCTGGCCGACCGCCTGGAGCAGGCTGGCTACAAGGTGCTCGACTGCGGCACCTACAGCCACACCCGTACGCACTATCCCATCTACGGTAAGGCCGTGGGCGAGGCTGTTGCCAGCGGCAAGGCCGACTTTGGCGTGGCCCTGTGCGGCACCGGCATCGGCATCACCAACGCCGTCAACAAGGTTCCCGGCGCCCGCTGCGCCCTGGTTCGCGACATGACCTCTGCCCTGTATGCCCGTCGCGAGCTCAACGCCAACATCGTGGGCTTTGGCGGCAAGATTACCGGCGAGTTCCTGATGGCCGATATCATGCTTGCCTTCCTGGAGGAGCCCTACGAGAAGACCCCCGAGCACGATGCCCTGATCGCCAAGATCGATGCCTGCAATAAGGCCGACGCCGAGGCTCAGGCTGACCCGCACTTCTTTGACGAGTTCCTCGAGAAGTGGGACCGCGGCGAATACCATGATTAGCGGGTATCCGGCGTAATTAACTAGTCCGTTGACGGCTCGCGTTTCTGTGAGGGGGCGCGGGCCGGTTTTCTATCAGCCCTATTGACTTGGCGGGCTGTCGTAAGAAAGGGAAGGCTCCTATGGAGTTTGTTCTTGATAACGGTTCTATTCGCGTAGCACTGAGCACGGCTGGCGGCTCGTTCACCTCAATTGTG
>CABUWR010000222.1 GCA_902495265.1 uncultured Collinsella sp.
GGCGGGCGTCGCGACAACCTGTCCGGCGCTCTTGGCGGGACGCTTCTTCTTGGTCTCGGCCGTGCCCAAAAGCCTCGCCTCAAGACCGCTCACCAAGCGAGCGAGCGGCAGGGTGATGACCAGATAGAACAGGGCGGCAACCACGTACGGTGTAATGGAGCCCGTCGTGGCCACGATGGTACGGGCGTTCATGACGATCTCGACCACACCCACGGCGGCAAGCAGCGACGTATCCTTGTAAAGCAAGATAAACTCGCTGGTCAGCGTAGGCAAAACATTACGGAACGTCTGCGGAATCATGACATAGAGCAGCGTCTGGAACGCGTTCATGCCCAGCGAACGCGCAGCCTCGTTTTGGCCCTTGGGGATCGATTGAATACCGGCACGGAAGATCTCGCATAGGTACGCAGACGAGTTCATGGCCATGACGATAACGCCAAGCACGTAGTCATCAACCTTGACGCCGGCCAACGGCAGACCGAAGAACGCGATATAGATCTGCAGGAACGCCGGCGTACCGCGGATGATATTCACATAGATGCCGGCGAGGCAGCGCAGGATGCGCGACTTGGAGATGCGCATGAGCGACAAGGCAAAGCCAAAGGGAATTGCCAGCGGAAACGCCACAAGCACGATCGAGAGCGACATAAGGAAGCCCTTAAAGACGATCGGCAGGCTTTGGACCAAAATGACTGGGTTTAAGAACAGGCGCAGGAACATATTGGAGTTCCAGGCCTCGACCCACGGCTGCTCCTTAAGATCGGCCAGGAAGTTATCGAATGCCGTCACGCCCTTGATCTCCACCGACGGAATCTTGGAGATCTTCTTGGTCGAGCCATCGGCCAAAGTGCAGGTGCCGCTAAAGGCCTCATCGCCGCCCTCGACGGGGAAGGTCACGCCGTAAACCTCGACACGGAAAAAGCCGCCGGCAGGCGCCGTCTCGCCAAAGTCGATCTTGAGCGTCTGGCCGTCAGCCTTGCACGTGGGCTTCATGGGCGTACGATCCATGAGGTCCTCGCCCGAGAGCATCGTCAATCGCGTGTCATCGGTACCAAACGTCGTGCCGTCGACAAACGTCAGCGAAAGACCGCTCAGCTCCTCGTCGGCATCGGCCTGGACCTCCCAGGTAATGCGCGTCTCGGTACCGCCGACCACAGCGCTGCCCGAACCAGTGTTGGGTCGGGCGGTAATCTTTGCGGTCTCAAGCGCCTGGGCGGTCGTGGGCGCATATGCCCCTGCGCACACCAGCGCGAGCGCCACGGCCATGGCGCAGGCTAGCTTTTGGAGCAAGGCGGGCAGTGGAAAACGCTGCTCCGCGGCCCCTTTGTTCAGTCGAGACAAGGTGGCTCCTATCGTAGAAGTTGCCGGCAAAACGAGACGGAAATACTCTCCGTCAAGAGAAGCGCAAAGGCCCTCTCCGCCAAAACGGAAAGGGCCCGCGAGCAATCAAGTAGCTATTTTACTTGATGTTGTACTTAGCCATGAGGGCGTCAATGGTACCGTCGTCGGTCAGGTCCTTGATGGCCTGGTTGATGTCTTCCTTGAGCTTGGTGTTACCCTGGTTGATGGCGATGGCGTACTCCTCGCCGGTGCTGATCTGCTTAATGGTCTGGCAGGTGTTGAACTGCTCGGCGGTCAGCTGGCTGGCAACGGAGCGGTTGGTGACTACGGCGTCGCCCTTATCGGACTGCAGGGCGCTGAAGCACTCGGTAGCGTCCTTGTAGGGGACGATCTTGGCCTTGGGGAAGTTCTCCTGGGCAAAAGACTCGGCGGTCGAGCCAGACTGAACGATGATGGTAGCGTCGGCGTTGTTGAGCTTCTCGCTGTAGTTGTCGGCCGTGATGTCGGTGTTATCGACCTTGGTCACGATAGCCTGATCGTCCATGTAGTAGGAATCGGAGAAAGTGACTTCCTTCTCACGCTCGGGCGTGTCGGTGATAGCCGCGATGGAGACGTCGTACTTGGCGCCCGAAGCGACACCCGGAACCAGCGTGTCAAAGTCATTGTTGACGTACTCGACATCCAGGCCCAGCTTGTCACCGATAGCCTTGATGAGCTCAAGGTCAAAGCCCTGGTAGTCGCCGTTGTCATCCTTGTACTCAAACGGCGCGTACTCGGCAGAGGTGCCGACGGTCAGCGTGCCGTCCTTGACGAGCGCGTACTCCTTGGAGCCGTCGACCTTCTCGACCTTAGCGTCGTCAGAGCTGCTGGAACCGGCATCAGAACCAGAGGTGGCGTTGGACGAACCGCAGCCCGTCAGAGCAAGGGCGAGCGCCATAGCACCCGTGGCGGCAAATGCGCCAAGCTTCTTCAGCTTCATAATCAGTCTCCTTCCGGTGACCTCGTTTGATTCAGAGGTCTGCAAAAACTGTTGGCTATTATGCACCCGGAATTACGAATCTGCAATGAGAAAACTGATTGAAACAAACCCATAACGTGAATGGAATACTCTACTTTGTGACAGTCATTACTGCTGCAATGACCTTAATAGTCTAATTTCAGTTGCATAACCTGCAAGTTCGTTCGGAGTCTCCAAAATAAACGGCAGCGAACGCAAGTGGCCATTCGATACAATATTCTGCATAACCTGCATACCTCCACCAAATTCCTCACTGCCAAGGTATCCCTTGCCGATGCACTCGTGACGATCTTTATGGGCGCCACAAGAGTTCTTCGAATCGTTGATGTGTACGGCATGCAAGCGATCGATACCCACCACGCGGTCGAACTCGTCGAGTACGCCGTCCAGATCATGGATGATGTCGTAGCCGGCATCGCTCACATGGCAGGTGTCTAGGCAAACGCCCAGCTTGGCCGACAGCTCGGGGCGTTTGCCGGCAACACCCTCA
>CABUWR010000223.1 GCA_902495265.1 uncultured Collinsella sp.
CCTGAGCCGTCTGCCTGAGCAGCTTCGTGTTGCGGGTGGCGACCTCAATGAGATGATCTCGCATGCCAAGACGCTCAACAACACGCCGCTCAAGGAGTATCTGGACGATAACCTTTCTTCGCTCGTCACGGTGGCGTCCAAGTATGTCTCGCAGATTGCCGCCGAGCTTGGCCGCGGTGTCTTCCCGCTCATTACCAATACCGCGTCGCAGCTGTTCGTTATCTTCCTTGGCTTGGTGCTTGCCTACTGGCTTGCCTGCGATTATCCCCGCATGCACCACGAGGTCTGCACCATCATTGGTCAGGAAAAGGAGACCTCGTACCGTTTTATGGTCGCGATTCTTTCGCGCTCGGTCGGCGGCTACATGCGTGGGATGGTCGTAACGTCGATCTGCGGTGGCATCCTCGCCTTTATCGGCTTTACGCTCATTGGCCATCCGTATGCGGCACTCATGGCCATCTTTACTGGCATCATGCACTTGGTCCCAGTTGTCGGTCCCTGGGTGAGCGCGGCTATTGCCACGGTGCTCGGCTTTATGTTTAGCCCGATGCTGGCGTTGTGGACCTTGATCGTGACCATGGTGGCACAAAATGTCACCGACAACGTCATTTCGCCTAAGGTCATGCAGAGCTCGGTTCAGGTGCATCCCATCATGAGCCTGACGGCCCTTGTTATCGGTTCGGCGCTTATGGGCCCCATCGGCATGGTCATCGCCATCCCGCTGTGCGCGGCTCTGAAGGGTATCTTCGTGTATTACTTCGAGAACGAGACCGGCCGCCAGCTCGTGGCATACGATGGCGCCGTGTTTAAGGGCACGCCGTATCGCGATGCCGAGGGCAACCCGGTCGCCGCCTATGACGCGCTTGGGGACGATACGTTCATTTATGAGTCCGAGCTCATCGGCAACGAGACTGCGCCCGAGGCCCAGGCAATGCCCAAGCCCGAGCTCGAGAATCCCTGGATTAAGCTGTCGGGTCTTCAGCCCGACGCGACAGGCTTTTTCAAGAACCCCTTCGCCAAGGATGACGATTCCAATACGGACGACGACACCAAAACCGGCATCGACGGCTCCATGGACGATTCGGATTCCAAATAGGCCTGTTAGTTGAGCTACTTCTTTGCCGGTGTCGTATACGAAACCGCTATACCCGCGGCAATTGCCATGAGACAGCTCACGATGAATCCGAACTCATACTTCAAAACGTTTGTTGCGGTCAGGGCGATAATCAACACTGTCGCAATTTGCAGAATTATCATTATTGCGAAGAGATTGATTCCTTGTTTGGCCGAAGTCGCTGAGTGAGTTTGGCTTTGTTGATTCAGGTTGTAGCTGACAACAAAAGCGACCAGTTCGCTTGATACGGGGCCGACTACATAGAAAAAGATTGCGTCAATGAAGCCTATAGTGTTGTAAGTGTTGTAAGTTGTTTCGCCGGAAAAAACAGCGTATAAAGCATATCCAAATCTTGGCTGATTCATGTATGAGTAAGAAAAGACGAAGAGCGTCAATATTGCTACTACCAGAAGTGCATTCAGGACAAATCGTTTGCTTTTCATTGATCGCTCCTTCCGGATGGTTCTTATATAGCATTTTACCAAACCCATTTTTTCAAAGGATTGCTTAGTCCTAAATAACATGCACTTTCGCTGGAGGGTCGCTGTTTGGCGGCCCTCTTTTTTGCACAGGCGCGGTGGGATGGTAATATCGTTACGTTTGAACTGTTTCGATATGAAACCGAGGAGATTCCCTCTATGAGTGCTGACTACCCGTCAATGACTACGGCCGAGATTCGCTCCAAGTTCCTTAACTTCTTTGAGGAGCGCGGTCTTAAGCTCTATCCTTCTTCGTCCCTCGTCCCCGACGATCCTTCGCTGCTGCTTGCCAACGCCGGCATGAACCAGTTTAAGGAGTACTACCAGGGTAAGAAGACCATGAAGGAGATCGGCGCGATCTCCTGCCAGAAGTGCGTCCGCACCAACGACATCGACTGCATCGGCGAGGACGGCCGTCACCTGTCCTTCTTCGAGATGCTCGGCGACTTCTCCTTTGGCGGCGTCTCCAAGCAGCAGGCCTGCGCTTGGGCCTTTGAGCTCATCACCAAGGAGTTCAAGCTGCCGCTCGACCGCCTGTACTTCACCGTCTTTACCGAGGACGATGAGACCCACGACGTGTGGCGCTCCCTGGGCGTTGCCGAGGACCACATCTCGCGTCTGGGCGAGGACGACAACTTCTGGGCCGCTGGCCCCACCGGCCCCTGCGGTCCGTGCTCCGAGATCTACTTTGACATGGGCGAGGAGGTCGGTTGCGGCAGCCCCGACTGCAAGCCCGGCTGCGACTGCGACCGCTTCCTTGAGTTCTGGAACCTCGTGTTTACCCAGTACGACCGCCAGGAGGACGGCTCCATGCCGGAGCTGCCGCACCGCAACCTCGATACGGGCATGGGTCTGGAGCGCATGGCTGCTATCATGCAGCACAAGACCGCTAACTACGACGGCGATCTAATGCAGCATCTCATCAAGCTGGGCGAGGAGATTAGCGGCAAGACCTATGACGCCGATGATTACTCCGGCGCCAGCCGCTCCCTGCGCATCATCGCCGACCACTCCCGTGCCGTCGACTTTATGATCTCGGACGGCATCCTTCCCGGTAACGAGGGTCGCGAGTACGTCCTTCGCCGCCTGCTCCGCCGCGCCGTGTTCCACGGTCGCCTGCTGGGCATCGAGGGTGCCTTCCTGACCAAGTTTATCGACGAGGTCAACGCTCAGATGGGCGAGGCCTATACCGAGCTGCTCAAGAACGTCGCGCTCGTCAAGGGCATCGTCGCCTCCGAGGAAGAGCG
>CABUWR010000224.1 GCA_902495265.1 uncultured Collinsella sp.
GTCGTCGAGGCGGCGGGGGAGCGCCCGGTGCGCGTGTGCGTGCTCGAGGGCATTGTCGACCACACCAACGTCGGCGCGATTTTCCGCTCGGCGGCTGCACTGAACGTCGATGGCATTTTGGTGAGCCCTACGTGCTGCGATCCGCTGTACCGTCGCTCGGCCCGCGTGAGCATGGGCACGGTGTTCCAGGTGCCCTGGACACGTATTGGCAGCGAGGCACGCGTATGGCCGCATGATGGGCTGGCGGCGCTACACGATGCCGGCTTTTCGTGTGCCGCCATGGCATTGACGGATGATTCGGTGTCGTTGGACGATCCCGCGCTGCAGGAGATTGACCGCCTGGCAATCTTTATGGGCACCGAGGGTGCTGGCTTGGGCGCCAAGACCATTGCGGGCTGTGACCGAGCCGTGCGTATTCCGATGGCGCACGGGGTCGATTCGCTCAACGTGGCCGCGGCAAGTGCTGTCGCCTTTTGGCAGCTGTGTCCGCATGTGAGCAATGAGTATCACTACCAGCCGGGTTTGTATCACTAAACAGATATTTCGCACCGGGCTGTGGTTCGGGGCGTTTCGGCCGACGCTGGTCGGTGCTAAGCTGGTGTCGGCTTTGGTCTTAAATTGCCGTTTTGTTGTATGACGTACGCTAGTGGGGAGGGCGTGTGGCTAAGAAATCTACGGCTATCGATGTAACGCAGGGTGTCATTTGGCAGCAGCTGCTGTCGCTGTGCGTCCCTATCTTCTTTAGTTCGTTTTTTCAGCAGGCATACACGCTTATCGGTACCTATATCGTCGGTCAGTTTGGCGGCAAGCTCGCGCTGGGTGGCATTCAGGCCACGATGGTGCTTACGGAGCTCTGCATTGGTTTTTGCGTCGGCGTCGGTGCCGGCTGTGCGGTCATTACAGGCCAGTTTTTTGGCCAGCACGATGACGAGCGCCTGAGCCGATCGGTCCATACGGCCATGACGCTCGCGCTGGTGGGCGGTATCGTTTTCTCGATTCTTGGCATAGTGTTCGTTGAGCCCATGCTGGTACTTATGAACACGCCGCATGAACTATTGGCCGAGGGCGTGGCCTATGCTCGTTGCTATTTTGCCGCCATGGTTGCGGCGCTGCTGCTCAATATGGGAACGGCATTGCTGCGCGCCGTGGGCGACACGCGCGGGCCTGCTGTGATCATCGCTTCCGGCTGCCTTGTTAATGCGGTGCTGGATGTCATCTTCGTTGCCGTGCTGCATATGGAGGCACTGGGCTGCGGCATCGCGGTGGCGTTGACTATTTGCTCCAACGCCACGATGATCGTGAGTCGTATGATGCACGCACCGGGTGCGTGGCGGCTTTCACTGTCCAAACTCGGCATTGATCCTGGCATTTGTAAGAGCATGATCTCATGTGGTCTGCCGCTTGGCTTTCAGTCTGCTGCGTATTCGATTTCCAACGTTTTGATTCAGGTGTCGGTCAACTCGTTTGGCGCCGATGTCACCACGGCTTGGGGTCTTTCGGGCCGCCTGGATGGCATTGTCTGGATGGTTACCGAGGCGCTTGGCGTGTCGATCACCACGTTCTCGGCGCAGAACTTCGGCGCGCGCAACTACGAGCGCATGCGCAAGGGCTACCATACGTCGCTCGTGCTGTCGTTTATGCTCATTGGTGGCCTGTCTGCCGTGCTGCTGGTATTCTCGGGTCCGCTGTCTCGTCTGTTTGTCGACGATGCTTCGATTTCGGCGTACACCACGACCATCCTCCATTTCATTGCGCCGTTCTATGCGATTTTCTCGATTATCGAGAACGCGTCGGGATCCATTCGCGGCGCCGGCGTGAGCTTGCAGCCCATGCTGCTCACGATTTTTGGTACCGTCGTGCTCAGGGTGATCTGGGTATTTGCGATTATGCCGTTCGATCCGTCGCTTGAGCACCTGCTGCTGGTCTACCCCGTAACCTGGCTCATCACCGCCATAATGTTCACCATCTACCACCACAGCGGCAACTGGCTAGGTCGCGCCACCGCCTAGCCGGCACTTGGGGACGTTCCCCGGCACTTGGGGACGTTCCTTTTCTGCCGGCACTTTGGGACACTCCTTGTAAAGCTGTTTTGCCGTTTTCGGAGTATCTGCCTGACTTGCCTTGTAAACTGTCAGCACGGGCTTAGCAAATTAGATCGTCCGCGCCTATCAGATGTTGCCCGGTGGGTTTGTGATGGGAGGGCGATATGCCGAGAACGGGTCGAGTCGTTTCGTTGACGGGCTATAACCACATTATCGCGCGAGGCAACGGCGGCATTTGCATCTTTGAAGATAATGAAGATCGATATCGCATGCTTACCTTGTTCGAGGACAAGCTTGTCGGTAATGGAATTGGCGTCACGGCGTGGTGTCTAATGTCGAATCACTTTCATCTTATGATCGACGATCCTCACACGAAGATATCTTCGTGTATGAGCGGCATCCTTACGTCGTATGCAATGTATTTCAATCGCAAAACCGACCGTGTTGGGCACCTGTTCCAAGATCGATTTACAAATATTCCGGTCGAGAATGATGTGCAGGCAATTTCACTTGCGGACTACATTCATATGAATCCTGTCAAGGCGGGCATTTCCGCTGTTGATACATATCGCTGGTCAAGTTATCGAGCATATGCTTACGGTTATGATGGATTTGGATTTTGCGATCCCGGAATTGTTCTGGATCTCGTGGGCGGATCTTTTGAGTATCGGCACTATCTTGCCGAACGAATTGACCAGGCTCCCTACGATGCTGAACCTCGACCGCGCATTCTGGACGATGAAGCTCTTGAGGTCGCTAAGGGAATTGCTTCCCCCACATCTCTTCCTGA
>CABUWR010000225.1 GCA_902495265.1 uncultured Collinsella sp.
GCGCAGGGCACCAATGACGAGCTCAAACGCATGATTCAAATGGGCGAGCGCGTGACTGTCGAGGTCGGCGCCGTCGAGCCCGCCACGGTCGAGCGGCTGCGCGCCCTCGAGCACGTGCTCAGCGTCGATCTGTCCGGCGGCGAACTCGTCTGCACCTGCGAGGCGAGTCCGCACAACCTGGTCGACATCCTCGACACATTGCGCGCCGCCGACGTTGCGCTCGGCCGCGTGTGGAGCGAGCCGCCGACCCTCAACGACGTGTTCCTCGAGATCACCGGCCGCGAGCTGCGCGACTAGGGGGCGGCCATGTTCAACACCATCATCGCCACGCTCAAGACGCTATTGCGTCGACCGAGTACATGGGTCTGGGGCGCGATCTTTCCCATTGCGCTTTCAACGATGTTTATGTTTATGTTTGCGAACCTGAGCTCCGACGGCAAGGTCGACCCGGTGCCGGTTGCCGTCGTGGCGGACGAGGCCTGGGACGCCTCGACCTTTAAGGACGTGGCGGCTTCGCTTGCCAAGGAAGGCGACGACCAGCTGCTCGATGTGAGCGAGTGCGAAGACTTGGCCGCCGCGCGCAAAGCACTCAAGGCCGGCGAGGTCGCGGGCATTTACACGGTGGATGCCGCGGGCACGCCCAAACTCACGTTGCTTTCGAGCTATGACAGCTCGCGTGCGAGTTCGGTGCTTACTGACCGCAGCATCCTTGAGACGGTGGCAAGCTCGTATACACAAAATGCCGAGCTCATGTCCCAGATTGCCCAAGACAACCCGGCGGCGCTCGCCGACCCGGAGGCGGTTGCGCGCGCCCTGTCGCTCGAGGGCGGCACCCGCCGCGTAAGCCTGACGCGCACCACGCCCGATGGCACGGTCATCTACTATTACGCGCTCTTTGGCCTGGTGGCGATGATGTCTGCCGAGTTTGCCGCCTTGAGTGTCGTCGATCTGCAGCCCAATCTGTCGGGCCTTGGTGCGCGTCGCTGTGTGGGCGGTCTTTCCAAGACGGCGTCGCTGGCCGGTATCTTTGTGGGCTCGTGGCTGGTCTCCTTCGCCTCGATGACGATTGCGATTGGCTACGTGCGCCTGGTCGTGGGCGTCGACTTTGGCGGGCGCGAGGGGCTGTGTCTGGTGGGCGGTGCCGCTTCCGCGCTTGCCGCCACGGGCTTGGGGCTCTTTGTGGGCACGCTTCCCGTTAAGGGCGGCAAGGCGTCCAAGTCGGGCATCCTCACGGGCTTTGCCACCACGTGCGCCCTGTTCGCCGGCCTCTACGGCGAGCCGGCGATGGCGCTTGCCGACGACGTCGCCCGCGCCTGCCCGGCCGAGTGCTGGCTCAATCCCGTCAAGCTTATCTGCGACATGTTCAATCGCCTGTATTTCTTTGAGGACCTGGGGCCCTTCGCCGTCCGCGCCGGCGCGCTCGTCCTGATGGCCCTGGTGTTTGTCGCCGCCGCTACGCTGATCTTTGGAAGGAGCCGCTATGAGCACCTTTAAGACCGCGCTTCGCATGGCGCGGGCGCACCCGTTCTACCTGCTCATCTACACGGTGTTCATCTCGCTCATGGGCGTGTTCATCGCGGCCTCGGTGAGCTGGAACTCGTCGCAGCTTACCGAGTACAAGCCCTACGACACCAACGTGATCGTGGTCGACCGCGACAATAGCGACCTTTCGCGGGCGCTTACCAAGCATCTGGGTTCTCGTTTTGAGCTGGTCACGGGCGTCGGCGACGACACCTACGATCTTGCGGACGCGCTTTCCAAGAGCAACAGCGCCAAGGGTAGCGCCGACTGCGTGTTCTTTATCCCGGAGGGGTTTGAGGGCGACCTTGTTGCAGCCGCCCGCGCGGGGGAGTCTCTGCCCAAGCTCGATGTGACCTACGGCGCCGGCACCATGGCGGCAGCGCTTTCGTCTGCCGAGGCCTCGCGCTGGATCTCGCTCGCGGGCGCTGCGGCCGCACTTGAGCCCGCCGCCTCTAACGGTAGCGTCGCCAAGGCTGCCGAGCATGCGGCTGCGAAGCGCGCCAAGGTCGAGATCGAGCAGGTCAAGGTTGACTCGACAGCCGCCGCCACGCTCGAGTCGTATTTCAACTTTGGTGCGTACGCGATCATCTCGTCTGTCATCGTGTCGGTGGGGCTGGTGTTCTCGGGCATGAACGAGCCCGAGCGCGTGCGCCGCATGGAGGCCGGCCCAATCTCCGGGCGCCAGCGTTCGCTTGCCGTGTTTGCGGCCGCCGCCGTGCTCACCGTCTGCATCTGGTTTGTGTCGAGCATGATGGGCGTCGTGGGCTTTGCCGGCGCGGTTGCCGAGGTCGGCGTGGGTCGCGTGTGTCTGGCACTGGCGGCGACGTTTGCCCTGGCGTGCACGCCGCTGGCCGTTGGCTTTGCGCTTTCGAGCCTGGGCGCGCGCGAGGAGCTGCTCAACGGTGTGGGCAACCTGCTCGGCATGCTCATGACGTTTTTGGGCGGCGCCTGGATGCCGCTGTCGCTGATGGGCCCGGCCGTGCAGGCCGTGGCGCACTTTGTGCCGACATATTGGGTGAACGACGCGATCAGCAAGGCACTCGCCGCGGACCTGACGTCCACCGTGCTGGGCGACATCGCCTGCGATCTGGGCGTCACGGCACTCTTCGCCGTGGCCATCGCCACCGTAGGTCTAGCCCTCGCACGCACCAAATCCCACGCCTAGCCACCTAGTCATTGGGTACTCATTGGGGACAGACTTAAACGACCAAGAGTGGTCATTGGGGACAGACTTAAACGACTAGTCATCGGGGACAGTCTTTGCCGAACCGCCGGCTTGCCGGTCGGGTTGCCAAGGACTGTCCCCA
>CABUWR010000226.1 GCA_902495265.1 uncultured Collinsella sp.
CGAGTTTATGGTCGAGGCCTATAACGAGGCCGAGGAAGTGTGCAAGGCCGGCGGTCAGGCTGCAGGTGTGCCCACGGGCTTCCCGTCGCTCGACCGTATGCTCATGGGATTCCGCGAGGGCCAGCTCATCATTATCGGCGCCCGCCCCGCCGTTGGTAAGACGTCGTTCGCCCTGAACTTGGCGCTCAACGCCGCCGCCGCGGGCTATACCGTCGGCTTCTTCTCGCTGGAGATGTCGGGCAAGGAAATTGCCCAGCGTCTGATTTGCGCCTATGCCATGATCTCGATCAGCGACTTCCGTACGGGCCGCATTAGTCCCGAGCAGTGGGCCAACATCAATGAGGCCACGCAGACGCTGTCCAAGCTCGATATTCTGATTGACGATACGCCCGGCACCACGGTGACCGAGATTCGCGCCAAGAGCCGCCGCATGCTCCATAACAAGGAGAAGGCCATCATCATCCTGGACTATTTGCAGCTGGTGAGTCCCCCGCCGGGACGTCGTTCCGAGAGCCGCACCGTCGAGGTCTCCGAGATGTCGCGTGGTCTGAAGATTATGGCCAAGGAGCTCAAGATTCCGCTGATCGCGCTGTCGCAGCTGTCGCGTCAGGTCGAGTCCCGTACCGGCAAGCGCCCGCAGCTGTCCGACCTGCGTGAATCGGGCTCCATCGAGCAGGATGCCGATATCGTCATGTTCTTGGACCGATCCGCCGACGAGGCCGAGGCCTCGCGCGACGACCGACCCGACGAGGGCGTTACGCGTATCGTCGTGGCCAAGAACCGTTCGGGCCCGATTGGCGACGTCGACCTGATGTTCCTGCCGGCATCCACCAAGTTCTATGAGCTTGATGGGGCGCATACCGAGGAGTAGGACAGGCGCCCGTTGCACGGGTATACTAGGAATGTTTTGTGCTTCTGCGCACTTGCGGTGTGCGGACAGTCCATGAATGTGAGGAGTAAACATGCCGTCAACCGTTTTGGTCGGTGCCCAGTGGGGCGATGAGGGCAAGGGTAAGATCTGCGACCTGGTCGCCGGCGACTTTGATGCCGTCGTGCGCTATTCGGGCGGCAACAACGCCGGCCACACCATCGTCGTCAACGGCAAGAAGTACGGCCTGCACCAGGTGCCCTCCGGCATCATGTATTCCGACCACGTGTCGGTGATCGGTAACGGCTGCGTCGTCAACCCCAAGGTCGTCCTTGAGGAGATCGACATGTTCGAGGCCGACGGCATCACCACCAAGAATCTCAAGATCAGCGGCAACGCGCACATCATCATGCCGTACCACATCGATCTGGATGGCGCCTTTGAGCAGAAGCTCGGCAAGAAGAACATCGGTACCACCAAGCGCGGCATCGGTCCGTGCTACCAGGACAAGATGGCCCGTATTGGCCTGCGTATGCAGGACATGCTGGATGAGGCGCTGTTCCGCGATAAGCTGGAGACCGCTCTTGCCCGCGTGAACCCCGAGCTGGAGCTCATCTACAACCTGCCCACCTACACCGTGGATCAGATTTGCGATGAGTACCTGCCCATGGCCGAGCGCCTGCGCCCCTACATCACCGAGACGAGCCTGCTGCTCAACAACATGATCGATGAGGGCAAGGATTTGCTGTTTGAGGGCGCCCAGGCGACGCTGCTCGACATCGATCACGGCACCTATCCGTACGTGACGTCTTCTAACTGCACCGCCGGCGGCGCCATTACCGGTTCCGGCGTCGGCATGAAGAACGTCGACCGCGTGCTGGGCGTCATGAAGGCCTATATCACCCGCGTCGGTTCGGGCCCCATGCCCACCGAGCTTTCCTATGAGTCCGAGGCCGGCCACACGCTGACCGAGGAGGGCTACGAGTACGGCGTGACCACCGGTCGCCGTCGTCGCTGCGGCTGGTTTGATGGCCCTATCGCCAACTATGCCTCGCGCGTCAACGGCCTCACCGACATCGCCGTGACCAAGCTCGACGTGCTTTCGGCCTTCGACACCATTAAGGTGTGCGTTGCCTATGACGTCGACGGCGAGCGCTACACGAGCGTGCCCGAGCACCAGGTGCGTTTTGAGCATGCCAAGCCCATCTACGAGGAGCTCCCTGGCTGGAAGTGCGACATCACCGGCTGCCGCAGCTTTGATGAGCTGCCGCAGGAGGCTCAGGACTACGTGGCATTTATCGAGGATCTGGCACACACCCGCGTGACGTTCATCGGCGTCGGCGCCGGTCGCGAGCAGATCATCAACCGATTCTGGAAGTAATCGGCGTTATTTGGTTATTGCGATATACCCCTTTGCAGCCCAGATGGGCGGCCGAGGGGTATATTTGCTTGTAATGGGCCCGCGCGGAGCGGGCCGGTAATCCATAGAGGAGGCACCCTTGAAGGCGGACACTCAAACCATCGACATCCTGTTGTTGGGCAGCGGCGGCCGCGAGCATGCTCTGGCAGCCAAGCTCGCAGCATCACCGCGCGCCGGCAAGCTCTACATCGCGCCGGGTAACGGCGGCACCGCGAGCTGCGGCGAGAATGTGGTTCTCGACGATTGCGATCCTGCGGCCGTGGCGGCGTTTGCCCAGAGCCACGGATGCGGACTCGTGGTAATTGGCCCCGAGGCTCCGCTCGTGGCGGGCGTTGCAGACGCCGTCCGCGCGGCGGGCATCCCGTGCTTTGGCCCGGGTGCCGAGGGCGCCCAGATGGAGGGCTCTAAGCTGTTCTCCAAGCAGCTCATGGAGCGCGCCGGTATCCCGACGGCAGCCTATGGTTCATTTACCGACGAGGCTTCGGCTCTTGCCTATGTGCGCGAGCAGGGCGCTCC
>CABUWR010000227.1 GCA_902495265.1 uncultured Collinsella sp.
AATTGCTGTTTCAGGGCGGGGTGAAATTCCCCACTGGCGGTAAATCGGGCGGTGTCAAAGGGACGCCGTGGCGCAGGCGAGATGCCTGCGACCGAGCCGATGAGTCCGCGACCCGTGTGTGCGTTGGTTCGCATGCCGGCTGAACTGGTGAGATCCCAGTACCAACGGTTAGAGTCCGGATGAAAGAGGCAGGTGATCTTATGTCTGAACAGTCGCAGCATATCCATTTTGAGAACACGAATAGGTGGAGCACCAAACAGCTCGTTACCATGGCGTTGATGTGCGCCTTGGGAGCACTGTTTATGTATGTGCAGCTGCCCATCCTTCCCTCGGCGCCGTTTTTGACGTATGACCCGTCGCTGGTGCCGGCGATGGTGTGTGGGTTTGCGTATGGCCCTGGTGCCGGCACCGCTGTTGCCGCTATGGCGATCGTTATCCATGCGCTTACCACGGGCGACTGGGTCGGCGCGCTTATGAACTTGGTTGCCACGATGGGCTATATTCTGCCTGCGGCTATCGTCTATCAGAAGATGCACACCTACAAGGGTGCCGTGACTGGCCTGGTGCTCGGCGTCATTGCCGCTACGGTGCTGTCTATGGTCGCAAACCTTACTATTGGCGTATGGTTCTGGTATGGCTCGGTCGATGTGATCGCCCCGCTCATGATTCCTGCCGTGCTGCCGTTCAACCTCATCAAGACCGTGCTCAACTCGGTGTTGACGCTGGCGGTGTACAAGGCGGTCTCTAATCTCATCACGCCCAAGAAGGACCAGGTCAAAGGCCGCGCATGATTGAGTGTCGGGGCGTTTCCTTTAGCTATGACGGTGCTGTACCGGCGCTCGATGGCATCGATCTGAACATCGAGGATGGCGAGTTTTTCTGCATCCTCGGCGGAAACGGGTCGGGCAAGTCGACGTTTGCCAAGCATTTGAACGCGCTGCTGCAGCCCGATGCGGGAACGGTGTGCGTCAACGGCATGGACGCGTCCGATCCCGAGCTGGTCTACGATATCCGCTCGACTGCGGGCATGGTGTTCCAGAATCCCGACGACCAGCTTGTAGCGACGCTTGTCGAGGACGATGTTGCGTTTGGTCCCGAGAACTTAGGGGTCGAATCGGCCCAGATCGCGCGGCGCGTGCGCGAGGCGCTGAAGGCCGTGGGTCTGGTGGGCTTTGAGCGCCACGAGACCCACGCTCTCTCGGGCGGACAAAAGCAGCGCGTGGCGCTTGCCGGCGTGCTCGCCATGGAGCCGCGCGTGCTCATTTTGGACGAGGCATCCTCGATGCTCGATCCGCGCGGGCGCAAGGGCCTTATGAAGGCCTGCCACGCGCTGCACGAACGCGGCATGACCATCGTGATGATTACGCACTTTATGGAAGAGGCCGCTGAGGCCGATCGCGTTGCTGTCTTCCAAGCGGGCCGCGTTGCCATGCTCGGTACGCCCGAGGAAATCTTGACGCGGGCGGACGAACTTGCGCAGCTCAACCTGGATATGCCGGCGTCGTGCTGTCTGGGTAGGACACTTCGAGCGAAGGGCGTGCCCGTTTGCGCGCAGGTGCGTGAGGCGGATATGGTCGCCGATATAGTGCAGGCTTATGCCGAGCGGAGTAGGACAGGCATCGCCGGGCGGCCTTTCGCATCCCAGTTGGAAATCGCTGACGGCACTGTTCCGGCAGACAACGAGGACAACGCGTCGGAGCCCGTCATCGAGCTATCCCATGTTTCGTACAGTTATTCGCTCAGTCCGCGCGAGCGCCGTCGCTGGCATAAGCGCTCGGCCGCTGCGAGCAAATCAACCAAGCAGGCTCTCTGGGGAAACGACCCTAGCAGTCCGTGGGCACTGCGTGACGTGTCTTTGACGGTACGTCGCGGCGAGTTCCTGGGGCTAGCAGGCCATACCGGTTCGGGTAAATCCACACTGGTCCAGCACCTTAACGGGTTAATCCGCCCGCAGGAGGGGAGCGTTTACGCGCTGGGACTCGACCTATCAAGCAAGAAAGATGCCGCCGTGGTTAAGGCAAAGGTCGGTGTGGTGTTTCAGTATCCAGAGCGTCAGCTGTTTGCCGAGACCGTGGCACAGGACGTGGCATTTGGTCCGCGTAACCTTGGCTTGTCGCAGGCCGAGGTTGCCCGCCGCGTTGAGTCATCGCTCGCGCGCGCGGGCCTCGACCTGGCCACGGTGGGCGACAAGAGCCCCTTTGAGCTCTCGGGCGGGCAGCAGCGGCGCGTGGCGTTTGCTGGCGTGCTTGCCATGGAGCCCGAGGTCCTGGTACTCGATGAGCCCATGGCGGGGCTCGATCCGGCGGCGCGCAGTGATTTCTTGGAGCTCATCGATCGACTTCACCGCGATGGCCTGACCGTCGTCATTGTTTCGCACAGTATGGATGACCTGGCCAATTGCTGCGACCGTATCGTCGTAATGAACGAGGGCGCGGTGTTTGCCGAGGGCACACCCGCTCAGGTTTTTGCGCATGCGGATGATCTTAAATCAATCGGCTTGGGTGTTCCCGCTGCCCAGCGCATGGCGCTGGCGCTTGCGAAGGCGGGCGTGCCGCTGCGCTTTGACGGCCTCTATACGGTTGAGTCGCTGGCAGACGAGTTGGTGGACCTGCTAATCGGTCGCTCGGACGGTCCTTCTAACGTCGCGGACAAGGCTAAATCCAAGACGGTCACGCGAGAGGAGGGCTGTTAATGGAGGCGTTTTCGTTTGGCAGCTACTATCCCGGCGATAGCGCAATCCACCGCCTGGACCCGCGAACCAAGTTGCTCTTGGGCTTTGTGTTTCTGATCACGACGCTCA
>CABUWR010000228.1 GCA_902495265.1 uncultured Collinsella sp.
GTGCCCGCCGAGGTTCACGAGGATATCGTCGCCTCGGTCGACTTCTCCGAGGTAGAGCTTGCAGACGAATTTACCGAGCCCCAGGTGGCCATAACGCCCAACGGCCTTTTGCCCATGGAGCCGCTGCCCATCGACGGGCGCTTGCGCAAGGCGGCCCTCCGCATGCCCGACGAGATCGAGGAGGCCAGCGGCTTTACGCTCTTTGGCCGTCGCATCAAGTCGCTTATCTACACCACCGACGTGGCGGTCATCCGCAACTCCAACGCCGATGCCGTCTTTGCCGTTTACCCCTTCACGCCACAGCCTGCCATTACGCAGGCGCTGTTGACTGTCGCCGAGTGCCCGGTCTTTGTAGGCGTGGGCGGCGGAACTACGACCGGTAAGCGCTCCGTACAGATGGCAGCCGTCTCCGAGATGCAGGGCGCGGCGGGCTGTGTGGTCAACTCCCCCGCCACTGCCGAGATGGTCGAGCACATCACCAACATCGCCGACATCCCCGTCATCGCCACGGTCGTACGTTGCGACGATGATGCGCATGCCAAAGTGCGCGCCGGAGCCAAGATCCTCAACATCGCGGCCGGCAAAAACACGCCGCAGGTTCTGCGTGAGCTGCGCGAGCACTATCCCAACCTGCCGCTCATCGCGCCGGGCGGCAAGACGCCCGAGAGCATCTGTGAAACCATCGCCGCCGGCGCCAACGCCATCATCTGGACGCCGCCTTCGGCCCAGCAGCTGCAGACCGACATGATGCAGCGCTACCGCAAGATGAAAGAAGACGCCACGCCCGTCATCTCGCGCGACGATGTGCCCATTATCGACCAGGTCGCCGCCGCCGAGGTCAGCCAGGTCGAGAACATGAATCCCGACGTGCCGATCCCCGACGAAGTCATCGAGCGCGTCGCTTCGATCCACGATCATATCGAGGAGCGTCGCGCCAACCGTGGACTCAAGCCCTCGCTGCACGGCTTCTTCTTCCGCGGAAAGAAACGCTAACCGCAACAGCAAGGCCCGCCCCGCAAACAACGGGACGGGCCTTTTTCTGTTATCAAATGTCAGGAGGAACAAAAGCAGCCGTTAAAACCGTCAGCCAGCTCACAAACGCTAATCCACGCGCTTGTCGCCCATAAAGAAGAGCGCCACCGTACCTGGTCCGGTGTGCGAACCGATCAGAGCACCGATATTGTTGATCTCAATCTTGCCTTTGAGCTGCGGAACTTGTTCCTCAATCAGCGCCGCAACGGCCTCAGCGTCCTCGCGGCACGCCGAATGGGACAAGATGCACTTACCTGAATAAGCCGCACCGTCCTGCACATGTGCCATCATGGTCTTAGCCATCTCGGAAATCGCGCGCTTCTTGGTGCGAATCTTCTCACGTGGCGACAGCCCACCTTCGCAATCGACCGTCATAAGCGGGCAAATCTTAAGCGCTGTGCCGATAATCGCGCTCGCGGCCGAAATGCGACCGCCGCGCAGGTAGCTCGACAGATCGGTCGAGAAGAACCAGTGGTGCAGGTTGAGTTTATGCTCCTCAATCCAAGCGGCCGTCTCGTCGAGTGAAGCCCCGCTATCGCGCACGTCGGCAGCATATTCCAGCAACAGGCCAAAGCCCGAAGACGCCCCCAGCGAATCGATGACGCGCACCTTGCCGCCCTGGGGATAGCGATCTGCGAGCATCTGCGCCGCAACGCAGGCCGATCCATACGTGCCCGAAATACCCGACGACAACGTAAGGTGCAGCACGTCTTTACCCTCGGCAACAAACGGCTCCCAAAACTCCTCGTACTCACCCACGCTCACCTGAGACGTCTTGGGCATGGCGCCCGCGGCAATCTGGGCAAAAAACTCGTCCGGCGTAATCGACTGATACAGATCGTCCGTATAGACAACATCGTCGATCTCGTAATGAAAACACACGACAGGGATATTGCGCGACGCAAAGAACTCACGGGTTCGATCGGCGGCGGATTCACAGGTCAGGACAAAATCACTCATATGAGGCTCCTTAAGTATTGCTACGCAAATTATCGCACAGCAAGCCTAAATACGATACAAATGTCCACTATTTACCAATTCGAACCATTGGCATTGAATATCTTTATCATGAACATGCCCATCCCCGCCATGGGCCAGCATGGGCAAAATCATCCCCTTCGTCTCCACTTAACCGACACATCAACCTCAACTAAATCGATTTAGCAAACCGTTCAGCCGACAATTCAGCCACCGGCGCTAAATCGAAACAAAGCCGGCGCATACTGATAAACGTTTGACGATGTTTATCAGTTTTACCAACCATATTGGAAGGTGTTTCATGGTCGCATTCGATCGCAATCCGCAAGACTTTAAGTATCTGCGTCTGCTGTCGAGACAATTTCCCACCGAGCAATCCGCGTTTACCGAGATCATCAATCTCTCGGCCATTCTCAACCTGCCCAAAGGCACCGAGCATTTTATGAGCGACGTGCACGGCGAGTACGAAGCCTTTATGCACATCCTCAACAACTGCTCGGGCGTCGTGCGCGAGCATGTCGACGAGATCTTTGGCGACACGCTCACCTTTGACGAAAAGGGCGAGCTGTGCACGCTCATCTACTACCCGCGCGAAAAGATCGAGCTGGTCCGCAGCCAGCACGAGGACTCGCCCACCTGGTACAAGACCATGCTCGACCAGCTCATTGTGGTCGCCCGCTCGCTTTCGAGCCGCTATACCCGCTCCAAGGTGCGCAAGGCCATCCCGCGCGATTACGCCTACATCATCGACGAGCTGCTGCACACGCATCCGGACGAGAAC
>CABUWR010000229.1 GCA_902495265.1 uncultured Collinsella sp.
CCGAATATATGGTCTTATACGACTCATCAAACACCAGGCCATAATTACAATCCGTCTTGTCGTACTTGTTGATTACGTAGTTGTTGTGATTGCTCGCGAAACCAACCTCGAGCGTGCCGGTATTTGCAAACGAGTTGAGCTGTTTCGATAGCTTCGAGAGGTACCCATCTTCACCGTTGTAGCTCGAATAATCGTTATTGTTGACATTAGTCAAATCAACAGTTTGATTGAACAGGTTGCTTTCCTGAGAGTTCTTGCCCTCGTACCAATTACCCTGCGTTGTCACCACGGATTGGCGTTCATTGTTATCGCGCCAGTATGTGATGGGGCCTGCGATCTGCGCAGTGTAGGCAAAGCCGGAAGGAGTCGCGCCCTCAGAAGATTTCTGCCGTCCGACCCAAGCGCCTTTCTTCCAAGCGCCAACGGTAGTCGTCTCCGGCGAGTCGCCGCTATAACCAACGCTCATCTTGGTGATCGCACTTTTAATTCCGGCCACCGCAAGCACGGTGCTGCCGGCGACAGGACGGAACTGGGAACCAAAACCAACGGTGCCAAAGCGGAAACCAGCACCAATTGATTGATAGGGCCAGCTCTCTTTGACTGGATTCATGGCAAGCTTGCCACGGACCAAGGTAAGGCCCTCCGCCTCAGCGGCATATGAGCCGGTGGGGGCGTTCTTCGCATCAAGATTACTAGTGTCGCTCGGCTTACCACCGATGTACATGTCGCGGCCGACGTAGGTGGCCACGCCGGGATCGGGGGTGGAGACATCGATATTCGTACCGATACCGATAGACGTGGGAACATAAATTCCCTTCTCCACGGTGGCCGTCGCTCTCGCTGAAGCCGCATTCGCACTCTGAGCCTGCTCAGCACTATTTGAAGAGCCAGCCTCGCCGCCATTGGTCTCGTCGCTATTCTGGTTTTCGGCATCCTCGCTGGTGTTATCTACAGCAGCGGACTCACTTGAGGAACCCCCCCCCATCACAGTTTCCTCGGTAGGAGCTGTCTGGGAATCGTTGGCAATGGCCTGCGAGATCGGAGGCATGACGAGCGACAGTACCAGGCTCAAAACGGAGGCTCCGCACAAAACGCCTGCCAGTACACGGCGCGTCGCTTTTTTACTCTGCTTAGTTTTTTCTGAATTCGCTTTCATCGATGTCTCCTCCCCAAGAGACCGCGATCTTGCTCTTTCACTATCAAACGTATCTGCGCAACCTGAAATTGCGCACGCTTAGTAATGACTATTCTAACGATTGTTTGAACATCTGGGCAAATAAACCGATAGTTTTGTAGCGAATTGTCAATTCTCTTGACAATTGCTCAGATTTACCTTCGTTTATTCGCTATCTATTTTTTGTTTCTACTGGTAATTTAGTTGCCCATCATTTTTTAATGGCATTAGATTTATTTGCACAACATTTTGCTCAAGAGTAAACATCCTGTAAACAGTCGAAAATTGACCATGAGCTGTAGGTCATTTACCGGGAGAAATACCCTACCAAACTGATGAGAATATCTTTAACTCATCGGTAGTCAGAAGCGTAATGTTCAGACAACCATATTGGTATTTGCGCGCAGATTGTAGGCATCAACTCGCCCAAATCGCCTGAGGCCACCACGAAGGTGCCCGTCCCCTTTGTGTTGATTCTGCCCCGGCGCTACAGCAGATGTTCCTCGATAAAGATCGCGATGCCGTCTTTGTCGTTGCTCGCGGTTACAAAGTCGGCGGCGGCACGGGTGGCGTCGCTGCCATTTGCCATGGCTACGCCCACGCCGGCGTCGGCCACCATGCAGGTGTCGTTGTCCGCATCGCCAAACACGCAGATGTTCTGGAGCTCCATGTCGTTGAGCTCCGCCACGCGCACAAGGCCGCGCGTCTTGGACACGCGCGGATCCATGAACTCGTAGAGCCGCTGCGTGGTTTGCAGAGCCGCCGCCTTAACGGTGTCATCGGCAAACGTCGACGCCCGCTCAATCACCCGCGGCATCACCTCGGGCGCCATGGTAAACATCACCTTGGGCTGCGGCTCGCGCAACAACTCGGCAAAATCGACCACCTGGTAGGGCACACCGTCGACGCGCGACAGGTGCTCGACACACGCGTTGCTCTCGGGCACGTAGAACACGCCGTCTCGGGGGCAGACGGGCGTTGCCGAAAGGTCCGCCATATGCTTGCAGATGCGCGCGATGGTCTCGCCCGGCAGCGGGTAGCTCAGCTCGTTGATGCCGTGCGCGCGGTCGATGACCTCGGCGCCACCGCAGCCCACCATCACGTCCACCAGGCCTTCGATGCCCCAGAGCTCGTACATGGCCTCGGTCGCGTGGGCGTCGCGCCCGGTGCACAGGCCAAAGAGTACGCCGCGCTCGCGCAGGGCGCGAATCGCCGCCACGGTGCGCGGGGACACCGTGTGCTGGCTCGTGAGCAGCGTGCCGTCGATATCGCAGAGCACGGCTTTGATGTGGCTGAAGGTGGTGTCCATGGGGGCCTTTCTGGGTTGTGCGGCGGTGTGGGGTGTATTCGTGAACGGCGTACATGGTATACCAAGGCACAGGCGCGGCCCGTCAAAGCAAAAACCACCACAAAGGTGCCTGGCCCCTTTGTGGTGGCCGAACCCGAAGGGTGGCCTGGTCGGAACGCAAACCATCACAACATTCGACGTTTTTCGGCAAAATCGCGATTTTCATCGAATGTTGTGATGGTTTTTACTGCCTTGCGGCACGATCCAAATGCCGGCGTCCAAACAGCAGCAACGCCGCGGGAACTGTCGTCACGACCATGCCCGCCC
>CABUWR010000230.1 GCA_902495265.1 uncultured Collinsella sp.
AACCCCTCTTCGGCTAAGTAACTATCCCTTCCCAAAGTGCCAACAGCAGCCCAACGCCCCTACCAGCAACAAGCCCCTCCCATCCAAATTCAGATATATGTTGGGTTGCTTGCACGAACGCAACAAAGACCCCGCAGCCGTCCGCATGGGGTAACTTCCCAGCGCACTCCGCAGGACGCAAAAAGGCTCGCCGCACAAAGTGCGCAGCGAGCCTTTTTGCATGTCCGAGGACGCGCTGGGAAGTTACCCCATGCGGACGGCGGACAGCTATGTAGCCTCAGACTAGAACATGCCCAAGAAACCATGCACAAACAGCGCGGCCAGAACGGCACCGACAAACGGAGCGATGCCAGGAACGAGCAGGCCGTACTTCCAGTTGTTGTCGGCCTTGTTCTTGATCGGCAGTACCTGATAGGCCATGCGAGGACCAAGGTCACGAGCCTGGTTCATGGCGAAGCCAGTGATGCCGCCCATGCCCATACCAACGGCCCAAACGATCAGACCGACGCAGATGGCGAGCATCAGAACGTTCTCGCCAGCACGGCTAGCGGCAGCAAGGATGGCGCTGATGAACACAAAGGTGCAGATAGCCTCGCAGAAGAAATTACGGGCATAGTTCGTACCCTCGGTGGTGGGGTTGGTCGAGAAGATATTGCGCTGAGCAATGGGATCGATGACACCATCGGAAGCCTTGAACTCATCGGCATACATCAACCACGCGATCACGGCACCCGCAAAGCCGCCGAGCATATCGGCAACCATGAAGGGGATGCAGCTGCTCCACGGCACCAGGCCGACGATGCACTGGGCAAGCACCATGGCGGGGTTCATGCACACGGCGCCGCCAAAGATAAACAGGGCGACCGAGATGCCGAAAGACCAAGTGGTGATGGCAAACATATGACCAGAGCCCTGATACTTGGTGCCCTTGAGCACGGTATCGCAGTGTACGCCCACGCCAAAGATGATCATGAGGGCCGTAGCGCCGAATTCGCAAAGGAGTTTGGTAAGCATAAAACCTTATCTTTCTTGTCGGTTATAAACGATTCGTTTGGGCCACGCACTAGTGCTGCGCGACGACAACGCCCAGGCCATCGGGAATGACGGCAACCTTGGCATCGGCACCCTTCATCTCAAAGGCGAGCTTGAGCGCCTCCTCGATAGTGTTGACCGGCGTCATGTGCATATCCTTGAGCATCTGGTGATCGCACAGGTCGGTAACCATGATCACGGGATGATGTGCCAGGATGCGAGCGAAAATCTGGCTCGTCCACTGGTCGGGCAGGGTCTCGTCCTTAGGACGATCGATGCAGGCGCGCTCAAACTCCGCCGGGTCGTTGTCGGCGATGTTGTGATAGAAGCCCTCGCCGCCGTGACCGTCGGCACAACCGGCGACATCGATAATCACGCCGCCCTCGGGAAGTGTGGCCTCGGCAGCGCACATGCCCTTCACGGCCTGGTAGATGTTCTGATCGAGCGGGTAGCCGCCGTTGGTGGTGATGGCGATCTCGCACTCGACGGGCTCAACGCCGGCAAGGCTCTTCACGAACTCGCAGCCAGCCTCGTGCGCCTTGTGGATGTCGCCGGCAAAGGAGCCGATGACCTCGTGCTTGCCGTTGAGCACCACGTTGAGCACAAAGGCAAGGTGAGCCATCTCGGCAGCGGCAAACATGTCCTCGCTCACGTGGTTGTGGCACAGGTTGCCGGCACGCGAATGAGAATCGTTCACAAACTGACCGTTGTGGTTGTACATGATGGTCTTGTAGCTGGCGATGCCAGGCAGGACGGACTTGCGGCTACCAGAGAAACCGGCAAAGAAGTGCGGCTCAATAAAGCCCTCGGCAAGCAGCAGATCGCAATCGGCGGCAATCTTGTTGATGATGCACTCGCCACCAGAAGGCAGGGTGCCAATCTTTTTCATCATGCTGTCATCGGTCGCGACGTGCATAACGATTTCCTCGTTGGCAACGATCTCCTCGCCGTACTTGTTGACGAGTTCCTCATGCGTCGACGGACGATGCATACCCGTAGCAACCAAAATGCGCACGCGAGCCTCGGGCGCAGCGGAATGGATGTGATGCAGCAGAATAGGCATCGTCACACGCGAGGGAACGGGACGCGTATGGTCGGAGCTAATGATGACGATATCCTTCTTGCCAGCACAAAGCTCCTCGAGCGACGGCGAGCCATAAGGGTTGGCAAGCGACTCCTCTACCAGCTCTTCCTGCGATTTTGTAGTCTTAAACTCGTTTTGATGACCTTCCATCACACCCGCGAAGTTCTTATCCTCGAGCTCCAGATGCAACGTCTTGTGGTCAAACGGCAGTTCACATTCAAACAATGACGAGCGCCCTCTTCCTTTTCAACTGACACACTAGATAAACCGTTGGAAGGATACGCCGCTCACCGAAAAACACCACCGTCCACCGACCCATTAACACAACGTTCATATTTGACCCACAACAAAACGGCCGCGACCCCAAACGGGACCGCGGCCGCTACAGTCGTAAGGCGAGAAGCACCACATGCATCTCAATCCCGATCGATAAGGCGCGCGGCGCGAAGCGCCAAACGCGCCGCCGGGACAGACCCCATCCAAAACGCGCGAAGCGCGCCATTAATTCCCCCAGCAGTAATCCACTGAAGACCGGACATCGCAGGGCCCGCCATTAGTTTACTTTTAGGCACACTCCGCACTGATATCTTCTGAATTGAAGACGTCGATGATGCACCCGTATACCATTGACGTCGACACCATCAGATGCGGACCGCGCGGTGACCCCAC
>CABUWR010000231.1 GCA_902495265.1 uncultured Collinsella sp.
CTGCTCGTCGACGAGCGCCCCGAAGAGGTCACCGATATGCAGCGCTCCATCAAGGGCGAGGTCGTGGCCTCGACCTTCGATATGCCCGCCGAAAACCACACTCGCGTGGCAGAGCTCGTGATCGAGCGTGCCAAGCGCATCGTGGAGCTGGGTGGCGACGTCGTGGTGGTGCTCGACTCCATCACGCGTCTTGCCCGCGCCTACAACCTGGCCGCTCCCGCCTCGGGCCGTATCCTGTCGGGCGGCGTCGATTCGGCGGCCCTGTATCCGCCTAAGCGCTTCCTTGGCGCTGCTCGCAACATCGAGAACGGCGGCTCGCTCACCATCCTGGCCTCCGCCCTCATCGATACCGGCTCCAAGATGGACGAGGTCATCTTTGAGGAGTTCAAGGGTACCGGCAACATGGAGCTCAAGCTCGACCGCGACCTGGCCGACCGCCGTATCTTCCCGGCCATCGATCCCGTTGCCTCGGGCACGCGCAACGAGGATCTGCTGGTCGACGAGCAGATGCGCCCGTTTGTCTTTGGCCTGCGCCGTATCCTCGCCGGCATGAATAATACCGAGCGCGCGGCCGCGTCGTTTATCAAGGGTCTCAAGGGCACCAATACCAACCAGGAGTTCCTGGTGCGTTCGGCAAAAAAGCACAGCGATTACGAGCAGACGTTCTAGGCCGTCCGCCGCACGCGACAACAACCATAGACATGTCAGAAGGGCCGGGGTTTAGATCCCGGCCCTTTTCGTATAGCCGCTCGCCAACAATTATTGACCTCACGACCGGCAAGCAGCGATTTTCCCGTTTCAATCCCGCTTCGTCGCTTGCAATCCCCAAGGGGGTTTCGCATAATAGCTGTTAAGCTTCGCGACGGAAAACGCAGATGAAACGAACCATATACCGTTGCTTTGGGGCATAGCCCCGCTTCATCTTCTCTCGCGCAGCCAACTGAATGATGCGATTTGGGTGCTGGAAGATGGGGAGAGCTCATGGCTTCTTCTGATGCAACACAACGAGCAGTCCTTGCTGGACTTTCCTGCGGAATCGGCCTTGCCGCTCCCGTGGTGATGTATGCTGCCACGCTGCCGTTTTCGTCGGTGAACGAGACGGTCGTCGCGGGTGCTGTTCCCTTTGCCGTGGGTGCGGTGGCGGGCGTAGGCATCTATGCCGCCTCGCTCGGCATTTCTGAATATCGTGCTCAGCATACCGAGCGCCTGTTCGAGCCCGACGCCATGGGTGGCGCTGCGAACGTCAACCAGTATCAAAATGAGTTCCAGACCGCTTCGATGCCCGCTCAACAGCAGTGGGCTGCCCCTCAGGGCGTTGCTACTGCGGCTCCTGCCGCTCAGGCAAACGCCGCGCAGCCTTCAACGGTTTTCTCCGGCCTGACCGGTGCCTTCCAGCGCCGTCGTGCCGACGATGGCGTCCCCACCATCGCCCGCGCCGCAGACGCCATGAGCGAGGCCGACGCCTGGTCCATGATCGATAGCATCCTCGACGACGATTCGCCGGTCAGCTGCGACCCCACGCGCTCACGCGACGTCTACCAGGTCGCCATCGACGAGCTTACCTACGGCGGTAAGACCGGCTCCTATAACCGCGACGACATCGCTGCCGCTGCGCGCGCCGTCTCGGGCTCTCATGCCGCCCCTGCGGGCAGTACGGCCGCCTTTGTGGCGCTCGTGGCTAACGCCGCCAACGCCGCCAACAACGCCGCCACGGCTCAATCCGTTACGTATGACACTGCCGTGCCCGTGACTCCGGCCGCCGCCACCGCCGTTGACCCCTACGCCGACGAGCCGCTGGCCGTCGACGAGGAGACTATTGCCGCCCGCCGTGCTGCCGAAAGCTCGCTGTGGGGCGCTCCTGCACAGCAGCAGGCGGCGGAGTCGGTGCCGTACAACGCGAACCTTGCCAACATGCCGATCATCAGCGACGCCTCTGTCGCGGCTATCGACCTCGATGACCTTGACGAGCCGGTCATCTCGAACGACATGCCGTATGTGGTCGCTGCCCCGGTCGATGCCCCGGCCTCCGCGTCCCAGTCCGTCGCAGTCGACGAGCCTGTCGATGCGACTCCCGAGGAAGACGTCCCCATGGCCGATTATTCGGGCCACGAGGGCATGTGGGCAGCCGCTGCCGCAATTTTGGACGAGGTCGTCGAGCCTGCTCCCGTTGCCGCTCCGGTGTTTACGTCTGCTCCTCAGCCCGCTGCCCCCGCTTACGTTGGTCGCCACAGCGCCGTGTTCCCCGAGGATACCGCCCGCATCTCGCGCGAAGGTATTGAGCGTGCCGAGGCCATCGCTGCTGGCATCATGGAGAACCGTCGTCACGAGCGCGTCAATCAGATTCTCGAGGAGGAGATCGACCGCCTGCAGTCTGCAGCGGTGAGGCGCACAGGCCGTGCCTATCTGAGCGTTATCGAGGGTGGCACCGCCAGCTTTGAGCCGCTCTGTGCGGAGGCATAACTTCTGCATGCTTAAACTCGATCGAAAATGGGCGGTCGCGACCTGCCTGATGGTGCTGCTCATCTGGGGCAATTCGATGGTTCCCGGCACGGGGTCCGGTTCATTGAGCTTGTCGATTATGGAGGCCGTTCGCGGTTTTTTGAACGGCATGGGGTTTCCGTATGAGTGGGTGACCAACTTCGTCGTTCGCAAGTGCGCGCATTTTACCGAGTACATGGTGCTCGGCATTCTGGCGACGCACGCTTTCGATATCGAGGGTCGTCGCACCTTTGACGTATTGCTTCCCACGGCGGTTTTCCTACTGCTGATCCCCTCGATTGAC
>CABUWR010000232.1 GCA_902495265.1 uncultured Collinsella sp.
CCCCGCGCAAATCGTGATCGGCGAGGCGCTCGCGGCACTCAAGAGCGGTAAGTACGACCCGCACGACGTCGCCGTGGTGACTGGCAAGTATATCGGCGACTGCCGCCTGACGCACTACATGCCCCTGCTGCGCCGCGCGCTCGACGACGCGGGATACGACTATGTCCCGGTGCTCACCAACGACGACGTCGATGCCCACAATGCGCATCCGGGCTTCAAGCTCGGCCTTGGCCCGAGCATCCAGATCGCCTACGGTCTTCCCATGATCGATGCCCTCGAGGCCATGCTTAGGCGCATCCGTCCCTACGAGCTCGAGAAGGGCGCGGCGGACGCTGCGTTCGACCGCGCGCTCGATGAGGTTATCGAGGGCATGGAGCGCTCCGGGCTGAGAGGCCAGGCGACGGGCTTCAAACGCGCGCTTGCGATCATGGACGCCGTTCCGTACGACCGCTCGAACCCGCATCCGACCGTTCTCATCGTGGGCGAGTACCTGCTCAATTTCCATCTCGGCGCCAACCACGAGATCGAGCGCTACCTCGAGGACAACGGGCTCGAGGTCATCGAGGCGCGCATGACCGACGTGATCCGCAAGACCTATTTCTACAAGCATGCGCAGTCGCGCGAGTTCCACGTCGACCTGTCGCTGTCCGAAAAGGCCTGGTATGCCACGGCGGACAACCTGTTCGAGCTCGCGCACGACCGTTGCGACCGCCTGGGCGCGGCGAGCCCGCTCTACGAGTCGCCAACGCGCATGCCCGAGCTCGTGCGCGCGAGCGATAAGATCCTGCACCATACGTTCGATGCGGGCGAGGGCGTGCTGATTCCGGCGGAGATCCTCGAGCACGCCAAGCGCGGCTGCCGCAACTTCGTGATCCTGCAGCCGTTCGGGTGTCTGCCCAACCATGTCGTGGGGCGCGGGCTCATCCATGCGCTCAAGGAGCAGTATCCCACGGCGCAGTTCCTGCCGCTCGACTACGATCCCGACGTGAGCTTCGCCAACGTGGAGAACCGTCTTCAGATGCTCATCATGAACGCCAAGGCGCAGGGGTGCGGTGAGGCGCATGGCGAGACCGCGTAAGGACGCCGATGCGCCCGATGCACGCACCCGTATCATCGAGGCGTTTTGGGAACTCATCGAGAACAACAGCATCTTCGAGCTGTCGGTTGGCGAGGTGACCCGCGCCGCCCAGTGCAATCGCGGAACGTTTTACTACTATTTTCACGATTTCGATGAACTCGTCGCCATCGCCATAGCCCAGCTGCTGCAGGATAACGAGCTCATCACCGATGCCCTCTGGCATTTTTCGAGCGAGGGCGACCTTTCGGCGTTCGACCGGCGCGACGTCCGCTGCCTGCTGCGGCGCATCGTCATCACCATGAGGGCGGGTGCCGCCGAGCAGGTCGTGCAGGGCATCCATACGATCATCATCGACCGCGTGAGAGAGATCGTCCACCCCGACGGAGAAGAGCTCAAGGCAGATTCGAGCTTTGCGGTGGGCTTTCTGGTCTCGGGCATCATGGGCTTTGTGATGGCGGTCGGCTTTGCCCGGGAGGGCGGCGAGGAGATAGACCTCGAGCAGCTGGGGGACAGCGCGTGCGCGTACCTGAGGGCGGTCGCCATGCAGACGGTGGAAACGGTCGCGCAAGTCGAGGGCGTCGATACATCCGAGCTGCTCGAACGCGTCTCCAAGGAGGCCGATGCCTATCGCGCATCGCGTGCGACGAGTCCCGACGTGGTGAAAGACGCCTAGGGTTTCTCTTGCGGGGCGCCTGTCGCGCATCGTGCGGTGAGTCCCGCGATGCGGTCATAACCTGCATTCATGTGAGCCGGGTTTATAGATATTCCTCCAGCTGTTAACATAGACAACCTGTGGGTAAAGAGACAAAAGCGCCGCCGACGGGCGGGCGTTTTGATTTCGATGAACTCATGTAAGGAAACGAGCATGTTAGATAGATTTACCGATCGCGCGCGTAAGGTCATGTCCATGGCCAAGCAAGAGGCGCTTGATCTTCATTCAAATAAGGTGGGCACCGAGCACCTGCTGCTCGCGCTTGCCAAGGAGGACGAGGGCATTGCCGCCGAGGCACTGCGTTCGCTCGACATCTCCTACGATGACATCATGGATACTCTCAAAGAGGTCCAGACCACGGTTCCCGAGCCCAGCGAGGAGACCGAGGCGGCCAAGCTCGCCTTTACGCCGCTCGTCATTAGCGTGATGGAGCGTTCGTTCCGCGTGGCGCGTGAGAACAACCAGACCTACGTGTCGACCGAGCACTTGCTGATCGGCATCGTCGAAGAGGGCAACGGCATGGCCATGGACATCCTCATGCGCCTGGGTGTGTCGTCCGCCTCCATCAAAAAGGCTATCGAGAAACTCACCGCCAAGGACCAGGACAAGAAGCGTCCGCTCGCCGGCGCCGGTGCTGGTCGTCCCGGTGCGGGCCTGCCGTTCTTTAGCGGCTCAGATGCCTCTCAGCAAAAGGGGAGTGGCACCGATACGCTTAAGCAGTTCGCGACCAACCTCACGCAGAAGGCGCGCGACGGCGAGCTCGACCCTGTAATCGGTCGCGAAAAGGAAGTCCAGCGTATGATGGAAATTCTTTCGCGCCGCACCAAGAACAACCCGCTCATTCTGGGCGACCCCGGCGTGGGCAAGACGGCCATCGTCGAGGGCCTGGCTCAGCAGATTGCAGCCGGCAACGTGCCCGAGAACCTCATGAACCAGAATATTTGGACGCTCGACCTGCCGGGCCTCGTGGCGGG
>CABUWR010000233.1 GCA_902495265.1 uncultured Collinsella sp.
CAGGCGCTCGGCCGCCACATGGACCTTCTTCACGTAGGGGCAGGTGGCGTCGACCACGGTAAGGCCGCGCTCGCGAGCGGCGTCGATGACCTGCGGCACCACACCGTGGGCGCGGATAATTACGGTGCCCGACGCGGCGTCATCCAAGGTGTCAGCCAGGCCCACACCTGCCTCGGTGAGCTCGCGTACCACGATGGGGTTATGGATGAGCGGACCCAGGGTGTGTACCTGAGCGCTCTCCCCTGCCTGCGGCGCGGCAGCCAGCGCCATGTCGAGCGCGCGCTGTACGCCGTAGCAGGTGCCGGCGTGGGCAGCGATCTCGATGGCGGGCGCGTCTGCCTTGCCGAGCACAGCCTCGGCAGTATTCATGACGTTCTCACCCATGGCTAGAACCTGCCCGGGTGCTCGGCGCACAGGTCGTCGCGCATGGCGTAGACGCGGTTCATGGCCTCGGACTCAAACCATGCCAGGCGCTCCTTGCGCTTGAGCTCGGCCGGCGCATCGGATAGCGAGATGGCCTTTCCGGCACGGATCCAGCACTTCTTGGGGCGCATGAGCTTTTTGTCCTTAGGCGTAATGTCGGACCAACCACAAATGGCGAGTGGGTTGACGGGCGCCTTGCCCATCTGAGCGATGAGCGCAAAACCGCCATGGACCTCGGGCTTGATCTCACGCGAGCGGATGCGCGTGCCCTCGGGGAAGATCAGGACGTCCTCACCGCGCTGCAGCGCATGCTGGGCGGCGCGCAGGCACTTCATGTCGGCGGTGCCGCGCTCGACGGGAATACCACCCACGCGGCTAAAGGCCCAGCGTACGATCTTGCTCTTGGCGAACTCGGACTTAAAAATGGGGCGGATGCGGCGGCCGCCAAAGAACAGCGCCGTCTCCACGGCCAGGAGTTCGGCCATCGAGGTGTGGTTGCAGATGACCACGCTGCCGCGGCCTTCCTGGCGCTCAAACAGCAGGTCGGCGTCCTCGACCTTCCAACGCCACATGAGCTTGGAGAAGACCCAAAGGATGCCCATGACCACGGCGACGGTGCCGCGGATGAGCGCCGGGAACTCGGCGTAGGGGGCGTTGTAGTAATCCTCGGGCGTCTGCTTAAACAGGCGCATGGGCTACCTCCTTTGGTTGATGAGGTCCTCGATTATCGAGACGACCTCGTCGATGGTGTGGGCGGTGGAGTCGACGTGCACGGCGTCCTCGGCTGGCACAAGCGGCGCGACCTCACGGCTGCTGTCGAGCTTGTCGCGCTGCTTGAGGGCGTCGAGGGTCTCATCGACCTCAGCCTCGAGCTGCTCGGCAGTAAGCGGCTGAGCGTCGTTTTGGTGGCGCTGCAGCACGCGGCGACGGGCACGCTCGCGCGGGTCGGCGGTCAGGAATACCTTGACCTGCGCGTTGGGGAACACGACGGTGCCGATGTCGCGACCCTCGGCCACGATATCGCGGTCCTCGGCGGCACGGCGCTGATGGATGAGCATGGCCGCGCGCACGCCCGGGTAGGCCGAGACCTTGGAGACGTTGCCGTCCACCTGCGGGGTGCGGATGGCAGCCGATGCGTCCTGGCCGTCGATGGTCAGGCGCGTGTCCTCGCCGGTACCGTTGGTAAAGCGGATTTCGATCTGCTCGGCGAGGGCGTTGATGGCCGCCTCGTCGTCCAGGTCGATGCCGCGGTCGAGCGCGGCGAAGGTGACGGCGCGATACATGGCGCCCGTGTCGAGCTTGTTAAAGCCCAGCTGGCGGGCGATCTCCTTGGCGATGGTGGACTTGCCGGAACCGGCGGGGCCGTCGATGGCGACGATCATGCAATGCTTCCTTTCGGTGGTTGACGTGCTGGTATGGTTCGCGGGCGTTGGGGCGCGGCGGGTTGCCTAGCCCGTGTAGCGCTCGCGGTAGGTGTTGCGCTTGGGCGCGGAGCCGTGGCTGCCGTGGTGACGCGTGCGACTCGCGGTATTGGTCGCCGACGCGGCGGCGCGCTTGGAGCTGGCCTGCTTAGGCGGGATGCCGCCGGCCTTGAGGATTTGCACCTCGCGGTCGGTGAGCTCGCGCCACGAGCCCTTGGCCACGTCCTTGAGCTCCAGGCCGGCAAAGTTACAGCGATGCAGGCGGATCACCGGGTGGTGGATCTTGCTCAGCATGCGCTTAACCTGGTTTTTACGGCCCTCGCGAATGATGACCTCCACGGCAGTGGTTCCGGGCTTGATGCCCTGCGGGGCCACCGCCTCGGCCTCGCGCGCGTTGATGACCCGGCAGATCGCCGGCTGGCACGGGCCGTCGTCGAGCTCGATGCCGCGACGCAGCGGTTCCAAGTCGCGATCGGTCAGGTGGCCGTCCACGAGCGCCTGGTAGGTCTTGTAGACGTGCTTGCTGGGGTGCAGCAGGTCCTGCGACAGGTCGCCGTCGGTGGTAAAGAGCAAAAGGCCCGTGGTGTCGCGGTCCAGGCGACCTACCGGGAAAAGTCCCGGAAAGCGGTCGCGGGGGACCAGGTCGGCCACGCAAGGGCGTTCCTGCGGATCGCTCATGGTGGTGAGGTAGCCGGTCGGCTTGTAGAGCATCAGGTACACGGCGCCCTGGTTGAGCTTGACGGGCATGCCGTCGACCTCGATATGGTCGCGGTCGACGTCGACCTTGGTACCCAGCTCGGTTGCTACCTCGCCGTTAACCGTCACGCGGCCGGCGGTCATCAGGTCCTCCGAGCCGCGGCGGCTCGCCACGCCCGCGCGTGCCAAAAAGCGCTGCAGGCGC
>CABUWR010000234.1 GCA_902495265.1 uncultured Collinsella sp.
CGCCGGGGTTCGTCACTTCGATACGGTCATCAAAGACGTCAACAGCGATCGACTGCCCACAGAACTGGTCTCCGTATTCTCGGTGGATTACGGCGTTGGCAATTGCCTCGCGCAGGACCTCCTCGGGAATCTCCAGCGAGTCGACACGCGAGACGCCTTTGATCATCGAGGTTCGTCGCAAATTCTTGGCGACCGCCGCGACGGCATCCGAGATCATTTCGCCCAACGTTCCCTCGCAAATCGTACGGTCCATGAACCTCAACGACCCCGCCGCGCCCTTCTGCGTTCCGGCATAGACCGCCACATCGATAAAGAGCTTGGGGTAGAACTGCTGAGGATAGGCGCCCGCAACCAGGAGTCCGGCCTTAGTCACGTTGCCTTGGGAATCGAGGAAATTCAGGCGCTCCAGCTTTGTTTTCTTGTCCGTCGCACCGTGCATAGCTCGGGGCGCCAGCGAGAAAGCACGCTCTATCGTGCGATCGACCAGTGCCTCGTCAAGATCGCCTGCAACCGCGCCGGGCACTGCATCGCGATCGCTAGGACTCGTCCGCTCGTATGACGACAGTGCCAAAACCTCGGTCGATGAAAGTGGCACGTCTTTGTCATCAATGCGCTTGTAGCTGCCGCCCTGGGCGCCGCGTTCTATTACATAGCAGGGCTTGCTCGACGGGTCGAGCTCCTCAATCGTGATGACCAGAACCACGGTGCCCTGGAGCTCCACGCGCTCAATAGTGTATTTGGGCGGATTGGCCAGTTTTCCGCGACCGCCGGCATCACCCATGCCCGCTACGAATTGGTTGAGCACCCTCTCGGTCTCAAAGTCCTCAACCGGGACAAAGCCCGCGCGCTCGCTCACGCCGAGCACGATAATTCCGCCAGCGGTATTCGCGAATGCACTAACCGTTTCCCATACGTCGCGGGAAAGCGTCGTGGCGCTCTCCTTGACCTCGACGTTAAGATCGTCCGAGCCCATGCGCCTTAAAGACTCGAGCAGACCGGTCAGCTCGTTCTCGTTCATCTGCACGTCCTTTCGCTCGGCCCGGCGGAGAATGCCGCGAATAGATTTCCTTCGTCTCTCAGTTATCTCTCGTAATTATCTCTCATCTTTCTGCTATCTCTCATATTAGAGATAAGTGAGAGATGAAAGAAAAGATGTCTGCCATCTGTTTCATTTAAACATGTTTTTGCTGGTAGAACAATCAGTATTGAGACAATACCATGATTGCTTGTCTCTTTGCTGCTCAGTTATCTCTCGTATTTATCTCTCGTCTTTCAGTTATCTCTCGTATTAGTGACGAATGAGAGATGAGAGATACGTGAGTGATGGACGAGCGTGGTTTTTTGGACGGTCGAAAAATCCCTCAAACAAAAAACGGGGCCGGCCTTACGCCGAGCCCCGTTTTCAAACGGTCAGTTAGTTATCCAACGCGCGAGCATAGCAGTCGACATTACGCCGCCGCGAACACTCCCAAGCCCGTTCCGATGATGCAGATCGCGAAGATACCAATAATAATCAAAATGGTCTTGACACCCTTTTTGTACAGGGCAACGCAAGCGAACGTTGCCAGCAAGGGCAGCAGACCGGGGAAGATCGAATCGAACAGATCCTGCAGGACAATCTCCGAACCACCCACATCAAAGGTCAAAGCTGTGGACAGCGAGACCTGTGCCGCAATCATTGCGCCAATGACGGTCATTCCGAGAACACCGGCAGCATGCGTCATGCGAGACATAAGGTTGTTCTCTTCGGACTGCTGCAGGAACTTGGTTCCCAGGTCGTATCCCAGATGGGCGGCGACGATACGCGTTGCAAAGTTAATCACGGAGTAGATGAGCGCGTACACGATGGGGCCGAGCGGGTTGCCCGTCGACGCGATGCCAATACCAATGCCGGCGGCGACCACGCGGAACGTTCCCCAGTAGAACGAATCGCCAATGCCGGAAAGCGGTCCCATGAGGCCGACCTTCATGGCGTTAATCGAGGACGTGTCGAAGTTCTTATCGGCAGCCGCCTGCTCTTCCATCGAAACCGTTAGGCCGGCTACAAACGGAAGCACATGAGGCGTGATGTTAAAGAACTCGGTATGGCGATCAAGCGCCGCATAGTAATCGTCGTCGTTGGGATAAATCTTTCGCAGGGGCTTCTGAATGGTGTACATGAAGCCCATTGCCATCATCTTGTCGTACGACTGCGAGCACTGGCTCGTAAACTGGCGAAGGAACATGCTCCGATACATATCGGGAGTCATAATCGCGTCCTTCTTGGCCTCTTTGAGATCGGTGTTCTGGGTAGCCATTAGAAGTCCTCCTCTTCATCCTCGGCAACCGCCTGCGGACCGGCCGAGCCCTCGCGGAAGGCCAGGAGCAGCGCGACGCAGATAGCGGCAGCGGCAACACCGACAACGTCCATCTTGAGGTAGATGACCATAATGAATCCCAGGAACAGCCAGGGAAGAAGCTTGTTGTCGCCCATGGTCCTAATAAGAAGAGCGAAGCCGATGCAGACCATGACGCCGGACGCAACGTTGAGGCCGTCCATCACAAACTGCGGAATAGCGTTAAGCGCGTTGTTGATGAGGTCGGCACCAAAGAACAGCGAGCAAAACACCAGCAGTGCAGACGGAATGCCAATCGACAGCGGCACGATGGTCAGATGGTACAGATTCGCCTTGGCAAGATCACGATTTGCCAGAGCGGTCTCAATCTTCTTGCAGGCAAAGGCACCCGGAACGGCGTAGCAG
>CABUWR010000235.1 GCA_902495265.1 uncultured Collinsella sp.
CCCTTCTTGTCGTAGGCGGCCTGCGCGGCGGCGCGGGCGACATCCTCGGCGGCGACACCGCTCGCGGACAGCGAGGCGGCAGTGCGGTCGGACGTGGCAACGAAGCTCTTGTGCTCCACACCTTCAAGAATCTGCTCGTCGGTCATGGTCTCGTCGGCCATGGAATACCTCTTTCTAGACGCACCCAAGCTAGCGTAGCTGGGCGTAATGGTTGTAAATCGTAATAGCCGTGGGATAAAGATAGCGCCCGGACTGGATCACGTAGACCAGACCCTGCGCAAAACAGGAGAAGAACAACTCGTCAAGCGTTGACTCCCCCACCATCTTGCGCAGCGAATGGGCATAATCACCATGGCGGTTGGGTTCGATGGCATCGGCCACAAAGACCACCATATCGAGCGGCGTCATGTCGCAAGCGCCCACGGTGTGACGGTCGACAGCTTGAAAGACCGCTGGCGATAGCTCGGGAAATAGCTGCGGAAGCTCATAGGCGGCTACCGGACCATGCAAAAGCGGCGTCGCGGCAGACGGAGAGCCGGCAATCTTAATGCCGTAATGCAGAGCGCGCGTGACCAGCTCGTCGTCGGAGAGCACCTTGTCCCAGTCATGGATCAGGCCGGCGGCGGCGGCATCAAAGCGGTCGACGCCATACACCTCGGCCAGATGGAGCGCGGTCTCGGCAACACCCAGCGAATGCATGTAACGCTTGCGCTTATCCTTCATACGCACATCGAGCAGCTCTTGAATGCGCTTGAGCAGCGCGCGCTCATCGCCCTCAAACTGATCCTCTACCGACAACGTAGACCCCCATCACTCAAAATCTTCTTGACCCAGATCGGTATACAGCCCGCGTTTGCGAATATAGCCGAGCACGGACTCGCTCGTAAGATAGCGCACGCTCATGCCACGGGCAACTCGCTTACGAATGTTGGTCGAGCTAATCGCCAGCGCCGGAATCTGGATATACCGCACGTCAAACGGCAGGCCCGACTCTTTGATTCGCGCCCGGGCCGTATCGATATCAAAGCCAGGACGTGTCGCAGCAATAAAGGTTGCCAGTTCGGCAATCTCACCAGCATTGTGCCAGGTCACAATATCGATAATCGCGTCGGCGCCCGTAATAAAGTAGAGCTTTACCTGAGGCGGGTAAAAGTCGCGAAGGGCATGAAGCGTATCGGCCGTATAGGTCACGCCCGGACGGTCGATCTCGAAACGGCTCGCCAAAAAAGCCGGATTCGCAGCGGTGGCGAGGACCGTCATGGCATAACGGTCCTCGGCAGGCGTCACCGGTTTATCGAGCTTAAAGGCGGGAGAGCCGGCCGGCATAAAGAGCACGGCATCCAAGTCGAGCGACTCGCGCGCCTGCTCGGCGGTAACCAAGTGACCGTAATGAATCGGGTCGAAGGTGCCACCCATAATGCCAAGCCGAAACTCCTGCCCATCCTTGATAGGCAGCTCAGGCAATCCGATTCCACCGCGCAGCGACATGACTTACTCGCCCTCCGGGGTCTCGATATCGTTCACGGCTTCTACCGCGTCGACAGCCTCGACGCCCTCGTCCACAGCATCGGCTACGTCAAAGACCTCAACGGTAACGTCCTCGCCTGCGTCCTCAAGCTCCTCCTCGTACTCAGAGAAGTCCTCGGCGCCCTCAAAGTCAAAGGCGCGCTGGCAAATGCGGACCTCGTCGCCCGCACGGCAGCCGGCCTTCTCGAGCGCGTCGTCAACACCCATGCGCGCAAACTTATGCTGCAGGTAGATGACGGCTTCCTCGTTTTCCCAGTCGGTCTGGATGACCATACGCTCAATCGCGCGACCGACCACGCGGAAGGCATGGGGCTCTTCCTGAACAATGCGGAAACGCTTCTCACGCTGCAGGCGTCGGCGCTCCCACTCATCGTCGCGCAGATCGACCGGCTCATCGGAGACAGCCAACTCGGCGCGCAGCTTAGCCACCTGCTCGCCCACGGCAAGCATCAACGTGTTGAGGCCGGCGCCCGTCACAGCAGACACGGCAAAGAACATATGTCCATCGTCGAGCGCGGCGCGTTTGAGGTCGGCAATCTTGTCAGCCGTGCCCGGCGCATCGCACTTGTTGGCGACGACGATCTGCGGGCGCTCCGAAAGCTCGGCGCCATACTGCTCGAGCTCGCGGTTGATGATGCGATAGTCCTCGACCGGGTCGCGGTCCTCAAAACCGCCCGTCATATCGACGACATGCATGATGAGTGCCGTGCGCTCGATGTGGCGCAGGAACTGATGACCCAGGCCACGGCCCTCGCTCGCACCCTCGATAAGGCCGGGGACGTCGGCAACGACATAGGAGTACTCGCCGGCACGCACCATACCCAGGTTGGGCACGAGCGTGGTAAACGGATAGTCGGCGATCTTGGGTCGGGCGGCACTCATGCGCGCGATAAGCGAGGATTTGCCCACCGAGGGAAAGCCCACGAGCGCGGCATCGGCCATGAGCTTCATCTCGAGCTCAATCCAGTGCTCCTCGGCCGGCTCGCCCAGCTGGGCGAACGCGGGCGCGCGGCGCACCGACGTCACAAAGTGCGTATTGCCCAGGCCACCGGCGCCACCGGGCGCCACGACGACGCGCTCGCCATCGTGCACCAGATCGGCAATCTCGAACATCGGGGTCTGCGTCTCAGGGTCGAGCTCGCGCACCACGGTGCCCATGGGAACCTTAAGGATCAGATCCTCGCCGCTCTTTCCGTTGCGGCGG
>CABUWR010000236.1 GCA_902495265.1 uncultured Collinsella sp.
GTGGGACTTTGCCGCGGGTGAAACGTTCGATCGTGCCGTCGAGGACAAGATTATCGAGAGCCTCGACCATCCCTTTATCGATGGCCTGACGATTCTGGGCGGCGAGCCTATGGAGCCCGAGAATCAGGTGGGGCTTGTTGACTTTATCGAACGCGTGCGTGCGGCCTATCCCGCGGGGTCGGGCAAGACCATTTGGTGCTTTACCGGCGACGTGCTCGAGGAGCTTATGCCGGGCGGTCGCCATCATACCGAGGTGACGAACCGTATCCTGGCCTGCCTCGACATGTTGGTGGACGGCCCGTTCGTTCAGGATTTGTACGATATCTCGTTGCGCTTTAGGGGCTCGAGCAATCAGCGCGTGATTGATATGAACGCCACGCGCGCCCGTGCTGTGCGCGAGGGCGTTGCGCTTTGTGATGCGGTTGAACTTTGGCGGGACGATCCAGTCTATTCGACCCATACTATGTAGCTTGTGGCCGATGCCAAAGGGCGTGGTACCATAGCGCGAACGCAAAATCGGAAAAGTGAGGCCCAGATGATCGATCAGGAAAAAGTCGAGGCCGCCATTAAGCTGTTGCTTGAGGGCATAGGCGAGGACCCAACTCGTGAGGGCCTGCTGGAGACCCCGGCGCGCGTTGCCCGTATGTATGGTGAGATCGCCGGCGGTATGGACCAGAGTGCCGAGGAGCACCTGTCCAAAACCTTTGCCGTTGCTTCGAACGATTTGGTTATCGAGCGCGACATCACGTTCTACTCGCTGTGCGAACATCATCTGCTGCCGTTTTATGGCAAGGCCGCCATTGGTTATATCCCCAACGGCCGTGTCGCAGGGCTCTCTAAGCTTGCCCGCACGGTTGAGGTCTACGCCCGTCGTCTGCAGCTGCAGGAGCAGCTGTGCGCACAGGTTGCCGATGCCCTCATGGATTATCTCGCTCCCCAGGGAGCGATTGTGCTCATGGAAGCCGAGCATATGTGCATGACCATGCGCGGCGTGCAAAAGCCCGGCACCAAGACCGTGACGCTCGCTCGCCGCGGCGTCTTTGAGACTGATCCCGCGCTCGAGGAGCGGTTCTTTAGGATGCTGGGCCGTTAGCATGAGGGTCGTCAACGACTTTACATCGAAGACCGATGAGGGGACGTCGCGTCGCGGCTTTATGGCTTCGGGCTTGGCTCCCTTTGGTGCCATGCCTCGCATTGATTACATTTGCGCCAACGGGCTGTTCCGGCGGCACCTGGGTAACATTGCACAGTTGGAATCGGGGCGCATCTTCTGCCGCCACGGTATTGACCATCTTCTCGATGTCGCTCGCATTATGTGGATCAAGAATCTCGAGGAACAGCTCGAATTTGACCGTGAGGTCATCTACGCCACGGCACTTCTTCACGATATCGGCAAAGATGAACAGTATGAATCGGGTATATCCCATGATGTTGCAAGCGAACGCGTCGCTGATGCGATTCTCGGCGGTATGCCCGATGACGTAGCGTTTGAGCCGGCCGATGCCGCAGCCATTAAGACGGCCATTCTGGGCCATCGAAAGCTGCGCGTGAACAGCCAACCGCTCGAGCGCCTGCTCTATGCAGCCGACAAAGCGTCGCGCGCCTGCTTTGCATGCCCCGCGCGCAATGCTTGCAACTGGAGCGATGATAAAAAGAACCTGTCGATTCGCGTGTAGTTAGTTTACGCGGTCGGGGTTCTAAACGAAGGAGACGATCGCGATGAGCAACAAGAAACTGCCCGAGAATGCAACCAAGACTGAAGGCGCCGAGCTCGCCCGCCGTGGAAGGGGCGAAATATCCACCGCAACGGCGGTTCCCCACGTGAGCTATGACGATCTGCGCCATGCTGACCGCATTACTATCGACGGTCTCGAGGTCTTTGCCAACCACGGCGTGTATCCCGAAGAGAACGCGCTGGGCCAGAAGTTCATCGTGTCCTTGGTGCTCTATGCCGACCTGCGTGCAGCGGGGGAGCACGATAACCTGGACGCTTCGATTGACTACGGCTCGGTGTGCCACGATGTCGATGGCTATCTGCGCGAGCATACGTTTAAACTCATCGAGGCGGCAGCCGAGGGTGTGGCCCAGATGCTGCTGCGTCGTTACCCCTTGCTGCTTGGCGTGCGTGTTAAGCTCGATAAGCCTTGGGCTCCCGTCGGTCTTCCCCTGGCAAGCTGCGGCGTCGAGATCGAGCGCGTGCGCTAGTCGACGCTAGAGCTTGTTGAGGGGCGGCTGCTTGAGCCGCTGCGACAGAGCTCTATTGTTGGGGCAGTATGTGTCGAGCAGGACGTGGAACCGCTGGTTGTGGCTCGGCTCGAGCAGGTGGACGAGCTCGTGGGCGACAACCATGTCAAGGCACTCGACGGGGTAGGCGGCAAGTTCTCGTGCGATGCGAATGGCGCCGGTTTTGGGCGTGCATGATCCCCAGCGCGTTTTCATGCTGCGCACGGAAACGCGGGAAACGGCGACACCCATTGCGATTTCGTACGCGCGCACCATATCGCGCAGCGCCGTGGTGACCTCGGATGCATAGAGCTGGTCGATGCGGGTCTGGAGCTCATCGGACGTCAGGCCGTCGAGGGTTGCGCGCCGCTTGGCCTGTGGGCGTTCGTTCGATTTGTCGGCACCCATAAAACTTGCGAAGGTGGCCTGCTTGGGCCGCGGTGCGGGTGATGCAAAGTTGCGATCGAGCGCATCTTGTACCGTGATGGGCTTGCCCCAA
>CABUWR010000237.1 GCA_902495265.1 uncultured Collinsella sp.
AGCACAGCAGGCACGGCCTCAAAGCCCAGGCCCGCGAGCATGCCGGCGGGAATGGCAACGGCGGTACCAAAGCCGGCCATGCCCTCCATAAAGCCACCGAAGCACCAGGCCACGAGCAGCGCCAGCAGACGACGATCGCTGCTGACGGAGGTGATCATACTGCCGATCACGTCCATGGCACCCGTGTGCACACACAGGTTATACGTGAACACCGCGGCGATGATCACCAACACGATGGGCCACAGCGCCATCAAAAAGCCCTCGAGCGAGGCCGTGGCTATCTGCGCCGCCGGCAAATGCCACCACGCATAAGCGAGCACGCACGAAAGAACAAACGAACCGATGGCGGCCTTCCAAGCCGGCCATTTAAAGCACAGCAGCATCACGACGAGCCAGATGATCGGCACAAGAGCCAGCAAAAACGCGGCGACATCCATGGGTAAAAAACTCCTTGGTACCGCGAGGGCGGCATCGGGGGGTCACAAAACTTCAACAGGATACCGCACGTTTACCGACAAATTACAGCCGCCCACCGAAATTATTGAACAACCTGTTCAAAAACACGAATGGACATCACCGCGACTATACTAGAGCGCAGTAAGAGAAAGGAACCGCCTTGAGTATCACGCCCCTCGATAGCATCCGCCGCGCCATCGCCCGCCGCAATGGCGTCGCCGACCCCGCCGTATTGGGCGAGGCGCACGGACAGGGCGGACGCATCGAGAACGGCCTGTTCCCCGCATCGCACACCGCCGAGGAGCTCGCGCGCGTCCAAGAGCTAAGCCAGCGTAACGCCGGCGGCCCCGGCAGCAGCCAGGCCACACGCCGTCGCCGCGAGCGCGATCGCCAGCCCGGCCCCATCCACCGCATGGTCAATGCCTGGTGGAACCGCCTGCTCGGAGCCGTCTACGGCGGCGGCTTCTCCACGCAGGAAGCGGAATACGAGGAGCACGCCACCAGCCGCGACTACCTTTGGAATACCTTGGGCACCGCCGTATGGGGCTTGGCGTTTCCGCTGCTCACCATTGTGTCGACGCAGCTCGTAGGCGCCGAGGAGGCCGGCAAGTTCTCCATCGCCTTTGTCACCGGCACGCTCATCATGATCGCGTGCAACTACGGCGTGCGCAACTTTCAGGTCTCGGACATCGACGAAAAAATCTCCTTCGCCTCCTACCAGCTCAACCGCTGGCTCTGCGGAGCGCTCGCGCTGGCATGCGGCCTCATGTACAGCAGCGCCCGCGGCTACGATGCGCAGATGGCCACGATCGGCCTGGGCGTCTACCTCTATAAGGTGATCGACGGCATCGCCGACGTGTACGAGGGCCGCCTGCAGCAGGCCGACAAGCTCTATTTGGCCGGCATGAGCCAAACGCTGCGTTCCGCCGGCGTCATCGCGGTCTTTAGCGTGGCACTGTTCTTTACGCGCAGCATGCCCATCGCGGCCATGGCCATGGGCATCGCCGCGATTGCCTCGCTCGTGCTGGTCACCGCCCCGCTCGCCCTGCTCGAGACCGAAAAATCACGCCGCATGAGTCTGCGCGAGGCTGCCCACCTGTTTATCCAGTGCGCCCCGCTCTTTGGTGCGCTGTTCCTGTTCAACCTTATCGAGAGCATGCCCAAGTTCGTGATGGAAGGCACGCTGGCCTACAAGTATCAGCTGTACTTTAATGCACTGTTCTTTCCAGCGCAGGCCATTTTGTTGAGCATTGGATTTATCTATAAACCGCAGCTCCTGCGTCTATCGAGCATTTGGGCGAATCCGCGCAAGCGTCGCCGCTTTGACCTGATTATTGTTGCCGTTATGGCACTGATCGTGGTCATCACCGGAGCGTGCGCCGCATTTATGGCAGGCCCCGGCATCCCCATCATGAGCTTTATGTACGGCCTTAACTTTGAGCGCTACCGCACGCTGGCGCTGCTAATGGTTGTCGCCGGCGGCGTCACCGCGGCCATCGACTTTATCTACGCCATCATCACGGTGCTGCGCCACGCCGGCGACGTCACCAAGATCTACCTGATTTGCTTTGCCGTGAGCGTGATGCTGCCAGTAATCCTGATTAAGCTGCTGGGTCTGATGGGCGCTGTGGTGAGCTACCTAGCCATCATGGCCCTGCTCCTGGTGCTACTGATTATCGAGTACGCCCACATCCGCCAACGCATCGAACGCGACCGCAACCCATACGGCGCCTAATTAGCTGCCCCCGGTACCGGAATTTGCGATGGAATCTCCCCGACTAGGGTCTCGTTGTGACAATATGCACCACACAAAACTAAGTGAGTAGACTTTTACCGAATCCCCGACCACACCGGCAAAACACAAGTCAATGACCTGCGGTTTTGTTGAGGCAAATTTGCCGGCTGCTCGGCATTTCCAAAAAAGCCTACTCACTTAGCCAGCGGGCAGCCAAAAAAGAACCGCCGCGACGTCGTTTGACTCCGTTGCGACGGTTTTTCGAGCATTTTCGCGCTGCCGAGGACGCAGACGCTCCTCATTTCTAGCGCTTACCGAGCAAGAAGGCGCTACTCTCCGAAAGCAGTCAAAAAAGCCCCGTCCCAAATTAGCTACCCTGTGCGCCGATTATTCACCGGGCAGAATGCTTGCGTAGAACTCGGCCCCGTCGTCCAGACGCAGGATCCCGACGCGGCCAAACTCCGATCCGGTGGCGGCGGCGCAGTCGATGTCGATGCGATCGGGCACGCCGGCGGTGTCCTC
>CABUWR010000238.1 GCA_902495265.1 uncultured Collinsella sp.
CAAATACGTATAACTAGACATATTGAATTAGGCTGTTTTGCAGCTATCTCTATACCATTCGCCCTATTTGAAGGCAGGGTAGACTTCAAAACAGCGTCATATGGGCTAACTAAAGCTCCGAAACAACGTATCGGCATTGAATTGAGCACTTCGAGTCCTCAGAACTTATACGTATCTGAACTAACTGTCCACCTCTGATTTCGACGGCCGTCCAAACGCCCCTAAACGCCCTCAATTACCCTCCATTTGACAGCGGCAACAGGGTCGCTCACCATAGCAGGCGACAAATCAACGAAAGGATGAACATGGCAGCTGCACAGCCGCTCAAGATTCGCATGGTTGCCGGACTTGGCAACCCTGGCGATGAGTATGCCGAGACCCGCCACAACGCTGGCTTCAAAGCGATCGACGAGTTGGCCCGTCAGGCCGGCGTCACGTACTGGAAAAACCAGGCCGGCGCCGAGGTCGCGCTCATCAACATCAACGACTCCGAGGAAGAGGGCGGCAAGCGCCAGATTGTGCTGGTCAAGCCGCAGTCGTACATGAATACCTCGGGCGGCCCCATCTCCAAGCTCTGCCGCGAATACAAGATCAAGGCCGAGGAGCTGCTCGTAATCCACGACGAGCTCGACATTCCCGCCGGCGACGTGCGCGTTAAGGTGGGCGGCGGCCATGCTGGCCACAACGGCCTGCGTTCCATCATCGACAAGATGGGCAGCCGCGACTTCAGCCGCATCCGCACCGGCATCGGCAACCCTCCCGGCAAGATGCCCGTCGCTGACTACGTGCTTAAGCAGCTGCGCGCCCGCGAGGCCGAGGATTTCCAGGACACCTGCGCCCGCGCGGCCGACGCCGCCGGCCTGGCGATCGTGCACGGCGTGGTCTACGCTCGCGACCATGTCAACGGCGCCGCCTCCGCCAACGGCAAGCACTAAAACCTACCATTTAGGGACAGGTTTATTTTGGCAGATTTTACCTGCGGAAACGCTCAATTTGCGGCATCGTAATAAACCGCGCGCCGCCATACGCACATAGCACCCCAAAGGGAGCCGGCCTCATCACAACCCGAGGCCGGCCCCCTTTGCCGTTTTACCCGATAAAACTGACCAAAATATACCTGCCCCTGTTTGGTAGGCCGAAGTGGATAAACCCTGCTCCCAACCGCCGAAGACACACGTAAGTGACATGTCCATGAGGGTATAATTTGCACCGTATGTCTGCACAACGCCTGTGCGCGTACGGTTTTATTCGGGCTACCGTCCATTTCCGTGGAGGCACGGTTCGGCGGCCCTAACAAGAGAGGGGTTCTATGTATAAGATCCTGGAGAAGACGCAGTTCTCTGAGAAGGTGTTCAAGTTCCGCATCGAGGCGCCTGCAATCGCCAAGCATGCGCACGCTGGACAGTTCCTCATGGTTCGCGCCAACGAGACGGGCGAGCGTGTCCCGTTTACCCTGGCCGGCTGGAACGGTGACGAGGGCTGGGTCGAGTTCATCTTCATGGTGATCGGCAAGACCACCGAAATGCTTTCCACCTATGAGGCCGGCGAGTCGCTGCGCGACGTCGTGGGCCCGCTGGGCGTTCCCACCGAGATGGCCGAGGGCCCCTGCGCCGTCATTGGCGGCGGCGTCGGCCTGGCAATTGCCTTCCCGGTCGCCAAGCACCTGGTCGAGACCGGCCACGAGGTGCACGCCATCATGGGCGCCCGCACCAAGGACCTCCTGCTCATGGAGGACCAGTTCCGCGAGCTCCTCGACGAGGACCACATCCACATCACTACCGATGACGGTTCCTACGGCGAGCAGGGCGTTGTCACCGCTCCGCTGGAGCGTCTGCTGCAGGACAAGGCCGTGAGCCAGGTCTTCTGCGTCGGCCCCGTTCCGATGATGAAGTTCTCGACCCTCACCGCCCAGAAGTACGACACCCCCATCACCGCGTCGCTCAACCCCATCATGGTTGACGGCACCGGTATGTGCGGCTGCTGCCGCGTCGAGGTGGGCGGCGTGACCAAGTTCGCTTGCGTCGACGGTCCCGACTTCGATGCCACCCTGGTCGACTGGGATGACCTTCGTGCCCGCCAGGCCGCTTATCGTTCCGAAGAGGGCGCGTCCCTCAAGGCCTATGAGGAAAAGAGCTGCGCATGCCACTAGTTAACGGTCGTTTCGTTGCCGATATGAAGTCACCCCGCACCCCCGATAACGAGGAGCCGGCTGCCGAGCGCGCCTGCGACTTCCGCCCCGTCGACAAGGGCTTCACCGAGGAGATGGCGCTGGCCGAGGCCGAGCGCTGCCTCAACTGCAAGAAGCCGTTCTGTGTTGAGGGCTGCCCCGTCAACATCAACATCCCCCGCTTTATCGAGCAGATCCGCGCGAAGGACTTCGGCGGCGCTCTCGATACCATCCGCGAGGACTCCATGCTTCCCGCCATCTGCGGTCGCGTCTGCCCGCAGGAGAACCAGTGCGAGGGTAAGTGCATCCGTGGTAAGAAGTCCGAGCCCGTGGCCATCGGCCAGCTCGAGCGCTTCCTGGGTGACCGCCCCGAGCTCGCCTCCACGCCCAAGATGGCTCCCAAGAACGGCAAGAAGGTCGCCGTCGTCGGTTCCGGCCCGTCCGGCATCACCTGCGCCGGCGAGCTCGCCCGTAACGGCTTTGACGTTACCGTCTTCGAGGCATTCTTCACCGGTGGCGGCGTGCTGGTCTACGG
>CABUWR010000239.1 GCA_902495265.1 uncultured Collinsella sp.
CAAGTCCGCCGCATCTGCTAAACCCGCCCGCCAGGCAGCGAGCTCCGTTCGCGTCGTGCCAGCATCATCCAAGGCACGCCGCAAAGAGCTCGAGAAGGGCGAAAACCTGGAAGGCCTTTCCAAGGAGGAAAAACGCGCCCGCAAGGCCAAGCAGCGCGCCCGCGAGGATCGCATCTACACGGTGTCGAATATCCTTCTCAAGCAGGATGAGGACTACACCAAGCGCCGCCGTATTTGGTGGGCTGTGCTCGCTATCGGCATGGTGCTCGTCGTGGCAATTTGGGCTTCGCTCTACTTCGCTCCCGGCGGCACGGTGTCCAGTCCCGTCCAGATGGTCGGCATCGTTTTGTCCTATGTCATCATTCTGGGTGACTTTATCTACGACTTCGCTCGTATTCGTCCCCTGCGCAACATGTACCGCGCACAGGCCGAGGGCATGTCTGAGAACAAGCTCAACGCTCTTATCGAGCGCGCAGCTGCCGAGGAGGACAAGAAGGCCTCCAAGAAGAAGTAGCGTTTGCATACATACTTATCGCTAAGATATAAGGCGCGTCGTTTTTGCGGCGCGCCTTTTTACTGTTCTATATATAGATAGATGGAGTGGCACATGATTCGAGCTGCCCTGACGGTTGAAGAAGCTCTGGAGGGCATGAAGGCCCTGGAGCCCAAGATTAAAAACTACGCGCGCTTGGTTGTCCGCAAGGGCGTAAACGTCAAGCCCGGCCAGGAGGTTGTCGTTCAGTCTCCAGTCGGGTGCGCACCCTTTGCCCGCGTGGTGGTCGCGGAGGCTTATGCCGCCGGCGCTGGCCACGTGACGGTCATTTGGGCCGATGATGCCGTGACAAGGCTTGCGTACGAGCATGTCGATAAAAGCTATTTTGAGCAGACGCCCGAGTGGAAGCGCCTGCAGTTGGATTCCCTGGCCCAGGACGGTGCCTGCTTTATCTTTATCGAGGGTGCGGACCCTGCAGCTCTCAAGGGTATCGATCCCGCCAAGCCCGCCGCGGCTTCCAAGGCAAGGAACACGCAGTGCAAGGTCTTCCGCCGTGGACTGGACTACAACATCAACCCGTGGTGCATCGCCGGCGCGCCGGTCGTGGCTTGGGCGCGCGAGGTGTTCCCGGGAGACGCCGATGAGGTTGCAATCTATAAGCTGTGGAATGCGATTCTACACACCGCTCGTGCCGATGGCCAGGACCCGGAAAGCGACTGGGAGCTTCATGACGCGGCGTTCGAAAAGAACTTGCGCTTCCTGAACGACAATCGTTTTGACTGTCTGCATTACACCGCGGCAAATGGAACCGATCTGACGATTGGCATGACGAAAGGTCACGAGTGGGCCGGCGGCAAGGGCAAGACGCCCGATGGGCACCCCTTCTTCCCCAACATCCCCACCGAGGAGGTCTTCACCTCGCCTGATCGTATGCGTGCCGACGGTATCGTGTATTCGGCTATGCCGCTCATTCACCACGGTAACAAGGTTGACGATTTTTGGATTAAGTTCGAGGGCGGCCGCGTGGTGGACTACGACGCCCGCGTGGGCAAGGCAACGCTCGCAAGTATCATCGATACTGACGAGGGCGCTGCTCACCTGGGAGAGGTCGCGCTCATTTCCAAGAACACGCCGATCCGCGAAAGTGGTGTTCTGTTCTACGATACGCTCTATGACGAGAACGCCAGCTGCCACCTTGCGCTGGGCGTCGGCTTCCCCGAGTGCATCGAGGGCGGATATGATATGTCCAAAGAAGAGCTCCTAGAGCATGGCGTCAACGTTTCGAGCACGCACGTCGACTTTATGATTGGCACGGACGATATCGATATTGCGGGCATTACGCCTGATGGACGTGAAGTTGTGATTTTCCAGAACGGCCAATGGAGTTGGGAATAGCCCCAGACCGTGGTACAATGCCACCCGCGGGCCGTTAGCTCAGCTGGCAGAGCAGGGGACTTTTAATCCCAAGGTCCAGGGTTCGAACCCCTGACGGCCCACCATAGAAAAGAAAGCGATCGACTTCGGTTGGTCGCTTTTTTGTTGTCAAGGCATGGGTTCGAACCCGTCGGGGCGCGGAGCTGAGTAAACGCGTGAGCGTTTGCCAGCGCAGCGCGCAAGGCGCGAAGCGCCGCAGCGGCCGCCTGCGGAGCAGGCTGAACCCCTGACGGCCCACCATAGAAAAGAAAGCGATCGACTTCGGTTGGTCGCTTTTTTGTTGCCGCGGCACGGGTTCGAACCCGAACTTCTCTATATATAAGAACGCTTGGCGAACAAAACCTGCCTTTTACCGACGGGAAACAAATGGTTGATGGTTTTGGAGTAAAGTGGCGCTCCAGAGATGACCGATGCCTTAACACCTATAAACCAGCTGGTCATCGCCAATATCAGAAGCTGCTGCTTCGAATACGGCCTCAGTGAAGCAACCGAGGGTTCTATTCATTTGTGAACAAAATATGGAGTGCGTGATTCCCGCCCGCGGGGGCCCTCCGGTCTGGCAATATATCTCCTTGCCGCGCGGCCCGGTCGGACCGGGAACCGGCGCAGGCGTGCACCTTGAGAACCGGATACTGCGAGGATGGACACTTCAAGTGTCGCATCCGGGCAGACATCGAACCATTTGAAATGGTCTAACTTGGATTTGTTTTTCGCAAGGCCGCCGAGAGGCGGCCCCGAGAAATTCCTTTTCCTATACTAAAACCATATGAA
>CABUWR010000240.1 GCA_902495265.1 uncultured Collinsella sp.
ATAAACGCACCTTTGGCGTCTCCTGCCGCCATGGCAGCCTCCAGCTTGTCCATGCTCTCGTCATCCAAAAACTTGAGGGCAAAGCGGGCAAGCATTTCCTCGCCCATCAGCCGAGCGCACGCGTCATCATAATTAGCGCCGATCTTCTCATACGCCTCACACATGGAAATCATGGGTTAAAAACTCCTTTGTTCGAACTAAATCGTGGGAAACGCGACGACGTCAGCGGGGCGTGCCAACGTCTCGGCAATTTGGTCTTGCACCTCGAGCAGGCAATCGAGCAGCAACGGGTTAAAGGTACCGCACTTACCGTCCAGAATCATCTGGATCGCTTCCTCGTGCGGGATAGCGTCCTTGTACACGCGCACGCTCGTCAGCGCATCATACACGTCGGCCACCGAGACCACCTGCGCGGCAATGGGAATCTGGTTGCCCTTAAGGCCATCGGGATAACCCTTGCCGTCCCAGCGCTCGTGGTGCCAACGCGCAATCTGGTACGCATATTCCATAAGCGCATTGCCGGCGTGATGGCTACCCAGCTCAAGCAGCATGTCGGCGCCGATCGTGGTATGCGTCTTCATAATCTCGAACTCCTCGGGCGTAAGGCGCCCGGGTTTGTTGAGGATCGCATCGTCAATCGCCATCTTGCCAATATCGTGCAGCGCCGAAGCCAGGGCAATCGTGGAGCGTTCCTCGTTGTCGAGGGAAATCGTGTCGCTACGCTGGACCAGACAGTCAAGCAGCAGCTCGGTCAGTTTTTCGATATTCGTAACGTGCCTGCCGCTCTCGCCATTGCGAAGTTCCATGACACCGGCCATGATGTCGATGAGCATGCGACTGTTCTTGACGCGCTCGTTGTACTGCTGGGACAGCAAGCTCGTCAGGCGGCGTTGTTTGGCGTATAGGCGGATGGTGTTACTTACACGGCGGCGCACGACACGGGAGTCAAACGGGCGGTTGATATAGTCCGAGGCGCCCAGCTCGTACGCGCGCAGAACCATATCATCGGAATCTTCGCTCGAAATCATGATGAAAGGCAGATTGTCGATACCCGATCGGCGCGACAGATCGGCCAGCACCTCAAAGCCGCTTATGCCCGGCATGACAATATCCAGCAGCACGAGCGACAGCTCATCGCCATAGCGGTCGACCATGTCGAGCGCCGTACGACCGTTGGCGGCCTCGAGGATGCAGTACTCGTCCTTGAGCATCTCGTTGAGAATGGCTCGGTTCATCTCGGAGTCATCGACAATAAGCACCAAAGGCTTTTCGCTTTGGAAGGCTTCGATGGAATCGGCATCGGTCACGACCGTACCGGCTTTTGCCTTAGCGCGGCTCAATAACTGGACAGCGCGGCCAACTCCCTCATCGACCGTCTCGCCATGAATGCGAACGCCACCAACACATGCCGTCAAGCTCACGTACTCATGGCCCGGAACAATCGTGGCATGAACGGCATCGGACACCTGATGCAGGCGACGGGTGAAGTCATCGGAGGGAATATTGGGCATGACAACCACAAACTTGTCGCAGCCATAGCGTACGAGCTCGTCAGTCGAACGAATTCCGCTGCGTATGGCCGTCGCCACAGCACCGAGCGCAAGGTCGCCGGCATGACGGCCACACGTATCGTTGAAGACCCTAAAATCATCAAGGTCGATCACCGCAACGCCGGCATTCATGCGGGCACTACGGAGCTTTTCCTCGTAATATCGGCGATTGCGCACACTCGTCAGCACGTCGGTGTAGACGAGGTCCTCTTCTGCAGCCTCTTGCTCATCGATCGGGCGCACCATCAGCAGGACGTGAGGCTCGCCCTCGACCTTCAGAGGGCGTAGGCGGGCGCGGTACTCAACACCATCGTTGAGCAGTTGCTCCGACACCTCATCGGAATCTGCCAAGGCCTCAAGACTCGACTGACGCAGACAAGGGCACCGATTGCCGGCGAGCAGGCAGTTAGGCTCGCTCTTAATCTGATCGGCCGACAGCAAACGCACCACGGGGTAGGTCTTCGCGACGCGGGCGACCTCAGCGGCAGCCTCCTCGTCGGTTAGATTGACCTCGTGATTTTTGCGCATATGGGGCCCTTTCTATCGTTATGCACGGCAACGGTGCATATCAATTGGTACAAGGGTAACATCTAACAGCTGAAGGCAAACGCGCGATTATCGTTACATTTTTATGACCTGGCAAGCGGCGGTAATGGAGCCGCGGGCGCGCGGTTATGGACGCATTCGTTAACAATGACGAAACGCTAACAACCCCTCTCCCCGCAGGTCATCGAGCGTGCTAACGCTCCAAGACATCACGAACGGCATTTGCCGCCGTAACGGGGCGATCGCGCAGACCGTTATGCGCGCCCGGAATCGTCACAAGGGGGCAATCGAGATATTCGGCAGCCACCCTCGTGCCCGCCTCGCGGGGCGTGCCAACCGAGAGCTCGCCCAAGAACACGGCCGACACCGCCTTTGACGCGCGAGCGCGCTCCCAGTCGGGAGCATATGTCATATTTGTTCCGTATTCATTGGCCATAAAGCAACGACCATTGCGCAGGGCATGTTTGACTTCCGCTTCGGTCGTCCCAGGAGCCTCGGGGTCCAAGTCGCCGAGGGCTCCCAAGAAAAGCCGGAGCGCCCTTGAAACCTTTCCCG
>CABUWR010000241.1 GCA_902495265.1 uncultured Collinsella sp.
CGAACGAGGGCACGCCGAGCGTCATGCCCAGCGCCCGAGGCCCGTGCTCGTCAACAATCCCCAAAAGACGCTCGGCAATCTGAGCAAACGCCTCGTCCCAGGTAATCGCATCGAACCCCGAGCCATCAGCTCGTCGGCGCATGGGGTGCATGATGCGGTCGCGCTCGTCAAACGGCATTGCCAGGCGATGCCGACCGCGGGCGCAGAGGGCACGCGCCGCGCACGGATGCCCCGGCACCGGCAGCTCGGCCACCACGCGACCGTCCTCAACTCGTGCCGCAAAGGCGCAATCGGCATAGCATCCCCCGCATGTGGTCACCACAGCGCGACCGTCACGCTCCACAGCAGATGCCATCTCGATTACCCCTTTCACAAGCCAAACACAACAGGCCAACAGCCCGGGAACGAGCCCCAGACCCAAAAAGCCTCCCGCACGGCAACGCCCCGCGGGAGGCCCAACGTCAAACAGACGGTACCTTACGCCTCGAACTTCTTGGCGTAGACAAACCAGTAGCCGAGCGCGATCAGAACCGCGCCGCCCACGATGTTGCCCAGCGTGGCGGCGGATAGATTAAACGCAATACCCGCGACGTTGAGTGCATCGGCGCCGGCGACCTTGGCACCATAGCCGCACGCGTGCATCACGGCACCCATGGGCAAAAAGTACATGTTGGCAACGCAGTGCTCAAAACCGCAGGCCACAAAGGCGGCGATGGGCAGCAGAATGCCCACGACCTTATCGACCACGGTCTTGCCGGCGGTACCGATCCACACGGCCAGGCACACAAAGATGTTGCACAGGATACCGCGGAAGAAGATCGTCACCCAGTCGATCGTCACCTTGCCGGCGGCGACGCTCACCATGGAATTGGCGACCGCCTCGCCGTTGAGCTTATAGATGCCGGCCATGTACACCAAAAAGACGATGAATAGGGCACCGACAAAATTGCCGACCCACACGACGACCCAGGCCTTGAGCATCTGAGCCAGGGTGATCTTTTTGCTCTTGAGCGCGCAGACCATAAGCGAATTGCCGGTAAACAGCTCGGCGCCGCACACCAGCACCAGCACCAGGCCCAGGCAAAAGCACAGGCCGCCCACGACGCGCTGGGCGCCCCAGCCCAGCGTGCTATCGCTCAAGAACACGGTAAAAAACAGGCCACCGAAGGCAATAAACGCACCGGCGAACATTGCCAACAGAAAGGCCTTTGCGACCGGCAGGTTGGCCTTGGTCACGCCGGCGGCCTCGGTCTTGGCCTCGATCGCAGCGGGTGCCAGGCAATCAGGAGCGGGGTACTCCACCTTGGAATCTGCCATGTCAATCACTTCTTTCCTAATCAGCAGGGACAAGCGCTCCTATTGCTCTTGCCCCAAGCGGACAAAGTGGGAAAAGTCGTTGGCGGCCACGGCGTCGTACACGGCGTCGACGGCGTCAAAGACCTCCGGGGACATAGGGTTGTAAAACTCCGTATCGCCCGGCTGAATCCCTATGAAGACGATATCTTCGCACGATTGCTCGATTTCCTCGATCAGAATCGACAAAGGGAGCGAATGCGTGGTGAACATCGACTTGCGGGCCACGTCACGTTTGTCGAGCAAGCGGATGGCGCCGACGGGCAGCGCCATGTCGGCGGCATCGACCAAAACCAAACGCGGCGGACGCTCACGCTTAACCTCGATGATGTCGTCCTCGGGCGTTTGCCCGCCGTCGATGGTGTACCAACCGGCGATGGGCGCGTCCTCCATCTTTTTGGAGAGCACGGGGCCGGCGGCATCGTCGGCACGTAGCACGCTTCCCGCAGTGAGCACGATACCCGCAAACGGGGCGCCGTTCACACGACCATCCACAACGCGACCCATTACTGCAACCTCCCCGTCAGATACACGCCCGAAACATCGCGCACGCGCTCCACCAGATCGCGGAACTTCATTAAGAACGCGACCTGCTGGGCATGCAGGCCAAAGTCGTCGTCGAACACCGAGATGCCGGCCTTGGCCGACCCGCGAAAACCGCGCTCGTCGAGCAGCGCATCGCAGGCCTCGAGTAGCGACGGTACCGCCGCCTTGTCAAGCTGGCACTCACCAAAGGAGCGGATGGCCTCGAACTTGGTCTTGGCCTCCCCCTCCGGCAGCGCGTCGATAAGCGAATAAAACACATCCACCGGCACCGACAGGCGCGGCTCAAAGCAGTCGAGCACGCCGGTGTGGTGGCCCACGGCGAGCGTGTAGTACAGCACGTCGCAGGCCTCCTGGGGAACGTCTTCCTCGGTCTCCACAAACTTACGCGTGAGCTCGTAGAAGACCACCTGGTCGGGCGCATGGCCCAGGCAGGGGTCGGCGACGCCCTCGGCGGCCTCGTCGCTTGCGCGCGAGGCATCGCCAAAGGAGCCGCCGAGCATACCGGGGCCCGCAAAGTAACCAGAGCGGTCCGTGAGCTCCATCTAGCGACCTCCGGCCAGCACCAGATCCTGCAGCGCCGAGTACACCTCGACGCGGCGCGGATCGTCCTGCTTGTCGATGAGCAGCGCCATGGCACCGCGGATATCGCCCTTGGGCGCGCCCTCGAGCGTGTCCATGAACTCGTTGGCCAGGTCGCGGCCGTAACGGTAGCCGCTCATGGCGCGAGCCTCGCGCTCGATGGCAACGC
>CABUWR010000242.1 GCA_902495265.1 uncultured Collinsella sp.
CGCACCTCTCTACCATCAATAGCGTCATTATCGCGCTCGCGCACAACGGTACCCTCGTCAACACCGACGAGCTGCGCCGCCAGCTGATCGAGCTGGGCGTGCCGTTCCTTTCCAATTCGGATTCCGAGGTCGCGACTAAGCTTATCGGTTACTTTACTCAGCGTACAGGCCATCTACGCGAGGGCATTCGCAAGACCATGGAGCTCGTGCGCGGCGGCTATGCCATGACGCTCATCAACGAGCAGGCGCTCTACGCATTCCGCGATCCGCACGGCATTCGCCCGCTCGTGCTGGGCAAGCTGGTGGACGAGGGTCTGGACCAAGCCGATGCCGCATCCGTTTCGCAGCTGCCGTCGCAGGACGGCGCCGCGACGGTCGACGCCACCACCCATGTCACCCGCGCCGGCGGCTGGGTCGTTGCTTCCGAGACGTGCGCGCTCGACATTGTGGGCGCCGAGTATGTTCGTGACGTCCGTCCCGGCGAGATCTTGCGCATCAGCGCCGAGGGCCTTGTGTCCGAGCAGGGCGTGCCTGCCGCCGAAGAGCCTGCTAACTGCATCTTTGAGCAGGTCTACTTCGCTCGCCCCGACTCCATCATGAACGGCAAGAGCGTCTACGCCTGCCGTTATGACATGGGTCGTCAGCTGGCACACGAGGAGCCCGTCGAGGCCGACCTGGTCATCGGCGTGCCCGATTCCGGCCTGCCGCCCGCGGAGGGTTATTCGCACGAGAGCGGTATTCCCTTTGGCGAGGGCCTTATCAAGAACCGCTACGTGGGCCGTACGTTTATCGAACCCACGCAGGAGCTGCGCGCCATGGGCGTGCGCATGAAGCTCAACCCGCTGCGCGACAACATCGAGGGCAAGCGCCTGGTCGTCATCGACGACTCCATCGTGCGCGGCACCACCATGGTGCAGCTCGTCAAGATGCTACGCAACGCCGGCGCCAAGGAGATTCATATCCGCATCAACTCACCCGAGGTTATCTGGCCGTGCTTCTACGGTATCGATACCGACGTGCAGTCGCAGCTTATCAGCGCCAACAAGACGGTCGACGAGATTTGCGAGTATATCGGCGCCGATTCGCTGGCCTTCCTTTCGGTCGAGGGCCTGCTTAAGGTCATGCCCAAGGGCGGTTACTGCGATGCGTGCTTTACCGGCCGCTACCCCGTGGCGATTCCCGAGAGTTTTGGCCGCGACAAGTTCATGGAGGGCTTTAAGCCCCGCAACCTGGACAAGCCGCTGCACTTTGATGACGACGCCGTGGTCGAGAAATACGACGACCGCAGCTGGGAAGAGGAGCACGGCGAGGCCTAAAGCCTGCCATGTAGGGACAGGTTTATTTTGGTAGGTTTTACCTGCTGTTTTGTTGATATGACGGCGCGCGTTGTTATGGCGCGCGCCGAAATGAACGCAACTATGAGCACCGTTTGGCGTCCGCGCGGCGCCACGGTAGTGGGAGAGGAAGGCTCAGATGAGCGACAGCAAGCATGTGACGTATGAGGATGCCGGCGTCGATACCGCCGAGGGCGGCCGCGCCGTCGACGCTATTAAGCAAATGGTTAAGGACACCAACCGTCCCGAGGTCATCGGCGGTATCGGTGGCTTTGGTGGCCTGTTCTCGGCTGCCGCGCTTAAGGATATGGAAGACCCGATTCTGATTAGCGGTACCGACGGCGTGGGCACCAAGCTCGTGCTCGCCCAGATCATGGACCGTCACGAGACGGTGGGCCAGGATCTGGTCGCCATGTGCGTCAACGACATTTTGGCTTCGGGCGCCGAGCCGCTGTTCTTCCTGGACTACGTCGCCATCGGCCACATTGAGGCCGAGCACATGGCAAAGATCATCAAGGGCGTGGCCGACGGCTGCAAGCTCGCGGGCTGCGCGCTCGTGGGCGGCGAGATGGCCGAGCACCCCGGCGTTATGGCTCCCGCCGACTACGACCTCGCCGGCTTTACCGTGGGCGTCGTCGACCGTCCCAAGATGCTCGACCCCGCGAACGTTCGCCCCGGCGATGTGATCCTGGGCCTGCCCTCCACCGGCGTGCACTCCAACGGCTACTCGCTCGTGCGCAAAGTTATCGGTGTCGACGGCATCAAGCCAGGCACGCCCGAGGCCGCCGCTAAGGCCGAGGAGCTGAGCCGTCCGCTCGAGGAGCTCGGCGGTGCTTCGCTGGCCGACGCTCTGCTGGCTCCCACGCGCATTTATGTGAAGCCGATTCTGGAGCTGCTGCGCGGTGGCGCCAACGTTCATGCCATTGCCCATATCACCGGCGGCGGTATTACCGAGAACCTTAACCGCGCGCTCGCCGACGACGTCGATGCCGTAGTCACCCGCACCGGCGTCGAGATGGGCTGGGACGTTCCGCCCGTCATCACCTATGTGTCGCGTCAGGCCGAGCTCGCGCCCAACGAGGCATGCAAGACCTTCAACATGGGCGTCGGCCTGTGCCTGATCGTCGCCCCCGAGGACGAGGCTGCCGTGACCGAGGCTCTGGTCGCGCTGGGCGAGAAGCCGTTCCGCGTGGGCGAGTGCGTCGAGGGTTCCGGTAAGGTTGTGTACTCCGATGAGCGCTAACGAGCAGATGGCTGCTGCCGAGGGCCTGGGCTTTGTGCCCTACACCCGTTC
>CABUWR010000243.1 GCA_902495265.1 uncultured Collinsella sp.
TGGCTCGGGCTATCGTATCTGCCCCGATGCCGACCCCTGCGACGGCATGCTCGACGTCTGCTACGCCTGCGGCCCCGTCCCTCGCGCGGTTGCCCTGCCTATGTTTCTTTCGGCTAAGGACGGCCACCATACCAAGTTGCCACCGGTTCGCATGCGCCGATGCCGCCATGCCGCGCTCACCTTGGAGGAGCCCGACTACCCCATCCAGGCCGACGGCGAGCCCGTTGTCGCCTCGCGCATCGAGGTCGACGTCCTCGGCGGAGCCCTCCACGTCTGGCGCCCCACCCACTAGTCATCCCTAAGTTGCGGTGAAATAGGGACTGTTTATGCAGCTAAAACCGCAAAACAGTCCCTATTTCACCGCAACTTATGAGGAGGCTATTCGTCGCTGCCCGGTTTGCGACGGTTGGCCTTTTTAATGGCGTTGAAGTGCTTGTCATTGAGCCTGCGCTGGCGCGATCGCTGCGGCACCTCGGTCTTTACGCGTCGGCGCGGTGGACGCCCGCGACGCTCAAGCTCAGCGCGCAGCTTACGCAGGCAGCTGCTACGGTTTTGGAACTGACTGCGGCTCTCGCGCGCCGTCACGGTAATCCCCGTGGGCCCATGTTTCATGCGCACCGCAGAGTCCGTCGTGTTCACGCCCTGCCCACCCGGACCCGTCGCGCGAAACACCTGTACCTCGCAATCGCGCGCCAGCTCCTCAACCGACATCTCGGCAAAGCGCGCATACTCGCGCCAGCCCATCTTGTTCTCGTCCATATCAACACCTCCCCTCATACAAAAAATGTGACAAAGGGACAGTCCCTTTGTCACATCGCATACCAATCGCTTATGTTGCGCGCTTAGGCGAAGGTGATCTCGCCGTTCTCGCAGTCCATATCGGCGATACGGGCCAAGCTCTCAACGCGGAAGCCGCGCTTACGGAGCTTATCGCCGCCGCCCTGGAAGCCCTTCTCAACGGCAATGCCAATGCCGGCAACTTCGGCGCCCGCAGCCTCACAGATCTTAATAAGGCCCTCAAGCGCGCAACCGTTGGCCAAAAAGTCGTCGATAATCAGGACCTTATCGCCCTCGGACAGGAAGCGCTTGCCAACGATAACCGGGTACTCCTTCTGCTTGGTAAAGGAATAGATGGTCGTGGCATACTGCTCGCCGTCAAGGTTGATGGACTGGGCCTTCTTGGCAAAGACCACCGGCACGCCGCCAAAATGCTGAGCTGCAATGCAGGCCATACCAATGCCCGAAGCCTCGATCGTCAGGATCTTGTTGATCTCGACACCCTCGAACAGACGGGCCCACTCGGCACCCATGTGGTCGAACAGCTCAACGTCGCACTGGTGGTTGAGGAAGGCATCAACCTTAAGGACGTTACCGGCCTTTACGATGCCGTCATGGCGAATACGATCCTCAAGCTCCTGCATGGCGCAACCCCTTCTCGCGGCAACGATACCGCGCGATTAATAAACGTTGTTCGATAGTCTACCACGGACCGACCCCCGCCCGCCCCACAAGCCACATCGCACCATAAAGCTGCAAGACCAGTAGATAGGCCCGATTCGTGGCAAGCCTGCCACCACAAGCTAATGGCGGGCGCGCATCCTCACCAAACGCACCATGGCGAGCGCAAAGCCCACAGCGGCCACAGCCATGAGCACGTAGAACACCGAGCGAAAACCAAACAAGAATACATCCGGACGGCCTGCAACGAAACTGGTCACGGCCTCGCCCATCGCCACGCTCATCTGCCCATACAGGATATTCGACGCCACCGTAATGCCGAGTGCCATGCCGGCATAGCGCGCCAAACTGCCCAAGCTGCCCGCAAAACCGAGCGCCTCGCGCGGGGCCGAGCCCATATACAGCGAGTTATTGGGGCTCTGGAAAATCGACGTGCCGCACGACATAAATGCGACGCAGCACACGATTACAGGGATAGAAGAGCGCTCGTCGAGCGTGCTTACCGCAAAGAGACCGCACACGTACACGCCCAGGCCAACCGCCGTAGGACCCTCGCAGCCAACACGGTCCGAAACCGTACCCGATAGCGGACCGATAAAGGCATTCACCATCGGCAGCGCCAAAAACAGCAATCCGGAAATGTCGGAACCAAAGCCGTGGGCGTCCTGAAAATAGAACGGCAGGATAAACTCGGATGCGCCAATACCAACGAACACGATGAGCATGCAGGCAAGGTTGATGGCGAAGGCCGAATTTGCAAAGCAGCGACGCGCGGCCTCCGCCAGCGACATGGGGCGCTCGCCGGCCTCCGGCTTTACATGCGGCAGCGTGTAGAGCCCCACGATAAACGAGATGACGCCAATGGGCAGGTTGATGAGGAAGATGCTCTCCCAAGGAAAGCTTGCCACCAGCATACCGCCGAGCACGGGACCACACATCATGCCGAGGGCCACGAAGGTCGCGAGAATACCCATAGCACGACCGCGCTCGCGCGCCGGAAACGATTCGGTGATGATACCCATGTTGTTGGCCATGGCCGCCGCGCAACCGACGCCCTGAACAATGCGTGCCAGGATAAGAACCTCGAGCGAGGCCGAAAGGCCGCACAGCAGCGAGCCAACCGTAAAGACGATGACGCCCAGCTGGAACACA
>CABUWR010000244.1 GCA_902495265.1 uncultured Collinsella sp.
ACGTTGTCATTTCGCAATGCCTTCCTTAAGCAGGAAGGTTTCCGGGCAGTCCTGACCATCCATCGACGACCAGTTCCATCCACATGCATCGCGCATCAAGCAGCAAAGGAGCTCTATGGACGCCATCGTAAAGATGCTCGAAAAGCATCAACCGTTCTTTGAGAAGATCTCGAGGAACATCTACCTCCAGGCCATCAAGGACGGATTCCTTGGGTGCATGCCCATTGTCCTCACCTCTTCGATCTTTCTGCTCATTGCCACCCTTCCCGGCGTTGTCGGCATCACGCTGCCCCAGCCGCTCATCGACTGGTGCAACAAGCTGTACAACTTCACCATGGGCGTCATGGGCATCATGGTTGCCGGCACCACTGCCAAGAACTTCACGGCATCCATGAACCGTCGTATGCCCGCCGGCAAAGTGCTCAACGACGGTTCCACCATGGTGGCCGCCCAGTGCAGCATGCTGCTGCTCGCAGTCACGCAGTTCACCACCAAGTTCAACGGCTCCGAACTTTCGGTCTTCGATTGCACCAGCATGGGCACGCGCGGTCTGTTCTCGGCCTATATCGCCGCGTTCATTACCGTGTGGGTCTACAAATTCTGCGTCTCGCGCGATCTGACCATTAAGCTGCCCAAGGAGGTCCCGGGCGCCATCGCTCAGAACTTCCGCGACATCATCCCCTTTGGCGGTGCTGTCATCATCTGCGGCATCGTCGATGTCGTTGTGCGCAACCTCATGGGCGTTCCGTTCTCCGAGTTGCTTATCAAACTGCTCTCCCCGCTCTTCACTGCGGCAGAGACCTACCCCGGACTCATCCTTATTCAGGCGGCCACCGCGTTCTTCTGGTTCATCGGCGTCCACGGCCCTTCGATTGTCCAGCCGGGCATCGACCCCATCCGTCTTGCCAACCAGGCCGAGAACCTGCAGGTTCTGCTGGCCGGTGGCCACCCCGCCCACTCCCTCACCTTTAACATGTCGCTCGTGGGTGAGTTCGGCGGCACCGGCGCCACCTTCATCGTGCCGCTTCTGCTGATTCTCTTTATGAAGTCCAAACAGCTCAAAGCCGTCGGCAAGGCCTCGATTGTTCCTGTTGCCTTCGCCGTCAACGAACCGCTGCTCTTTGGCGCGCCGATGATCCTTAACCCCTACATGCTCATCCCCTTTGTTGCCGCCGGCTGCGTCAACGTGAGTGTTGCCAAGTTCTTTATCGACAACGTGGGCATGAACGGCTTCTCCTTCGTGGTGCCTTGGGCTACCCCTGCCCCCATCGGCATCTTCATCACTACAAACTTCCAGCTTATCGCCCTGGTATTTGTCGCGATCATCATCTTGCTGGACGCCATCATCTACCTGCCGTTCTTAAAGGCATACGATAAGCTGCTCTGCGACCAGGAGGCCGAGCGCGCCGCCGAGCTGGGTCTCGAGTCCGATGGTGCTGCCACCATCGCCGCCAGTACCTCTGCGCCCGCTGTCGAGCAGGCCACCGCTGCCGTCGAGCCGACCGCCGCTGCCGCTGACAGCAAGCCTGTCGCCGATCAGCCCGAGTCCGCTGCCGATGCATCCGCTAAGAAGGATGTCGACGGTCTGAAGGTCCTCGTCCTGTGCGCCGGCGCCGGCACCTCTGCCATGCTTGCCAACGCCATCAAGGAAGGTGCCGCGCAGACCGGAGAGAACATCGCTTCCTCCGCAGGCGCCTATGGCCAGCACACTGCCATCATGGATCAGTACGACGTCATCGTGCTCGCCCCGCAGGTTCGTAGCTACTACAACGACATGAAGGCCGACACCGATCGCCTGGGCATTAAGCTGCTCGCCCCGCGCGGTAAGGAATATATCGACCTTACTCGCGACCCCGCTGGCGCCATCAAGTGGCTCCGCGAGAACCTCGACTAGGTTCCTCCCTCTGTTGGTGCCCGGATCCCCAGTTCGGGCACCTCTCCCTATTCGAATCCCACAGAAAGGATGACTCATGACCAACCCCATGCAGTTCCCCGACGGCTTTGTGTTTGGCGGCGCCACCGCTGCTTACCAGGTTGAAGGCGAGACCCGCACGCACGGCAAGGGCAAAGTGCCCTGGGACGATTTCCTGGCTGCCCAGGGTCGCTTCTCCCCCGACCCCGCAAGCGATTTCTACAACAAGTATCCGGTCGATATCGACCTGTGCCAGCGTTTTGGCATCAACGGTATCCGCGTCTCCATCGCTTGGAGCCGCATCTTCCCCAGCGGCACTGGCGAGATCAACCCCGAGGGTGTCGCCTTCTATCACGAGCTTTTCGCCACCTGCAATAAAGCCGGCGTTACCCCCTATGTCACGCTCGATCACTTCGATACGCCCGAGGCCTTTTACCAGAACGGCGGCGAGGGATTCCTGACGCGCACGACCATCGATGCCTTCGTCGAGTACGCCAAGTTCTGCTTTGCCGAGTTCACCGAGGTCAAGCACTGGTTCACCTTTAATGAGATTCCCGCGACCGCCGAGGGCAGCTTTATCGTCGGCAACTGGCCGCACGGCGAGAAATACCGCCTGGACAAGGCCTTCCAGCTCATGCACAACATGATGGTGGCCCACGCCAAGGCCGTCGTCGCCTTCCACGAGGG
>CABUWR010000245.1 GCA_902495265.1 uncultured Collinsella sp.
GGGAGCGGACGCAGCAAGCCAGTCCAGATAGTTGACCAGGCCGCCCTTATAGACTTCCCAGCCCTCCTTGGCGCCGCGATCGGGATCCAGCAGGTCATCGGGATGCATAAAGTGCGTGCTCACGTAGTGCATGTTGAGCTCGGACACCGCGGCCAGACGCATATAGGTGTCATCGACCATGCCGCCCGAAACGATGCGCGGCTGCTCCACGATGCCATCGCTCGCCACGCCAAATTCCTGCACGTAGGGCAGGTCGGTTCCGTCCTCAAAGTACGTACTGGCAATGGTCTTAACGCGCGGCACGTCCTCGCCAATAATCTTGCGCGCGCGGGCCGAAAGGATATTCGACGGCGGCACGTAGACCGAGCCGTGCGCGTTGGGCAGCACCTCGTCCTGGAAGGCGATAAGCTCGTTGAGCGATGCAACAAGCGTCTCTTTGTTCTTCCATGTCTTGTAGTCGTACAGCGTGCCATAGTCGGTGTCCCAGAGCGCCAGCGGCTGATGGTTGTAGCCGTGGAAGCCCAGCTCTCCGCCCATCTGCAGCAGCATGCCGCCAAAGTAGCGGAACTGCGTGGTATCGGCCTGGCGCGTGGGCTCGGTTTGGTTGACCACGTCCTCGTAGTTTTCGATCATCACGCCGGTATAGCGAATGCCGTATTTTTGCGCGAGCTTTTGCAGATCGGGCCACCACACCTTGGCATAAAAATCGGCGACAGAAAGGCCATAGTCGCGTTTGATGTACGTGCCGTCGCCCGAGGGAACGGGGCTCGGGAAATCGTCCAGGTAAAACACCGCGCTATTGATGACCGGATAGGCCGTGGCATCGCCCAACAGGCTCACGGCCGCGGCATAGAAACCGCGCATGACCTTGTTGTAGATACCGATATTGCACACCACGGTACGGCCACTGCCGCAATCGCTCGACCAAACAAGGGGCGCACCCATATCGCCGGTTTTGGCCCACACGTGCGCCGTCTCGCGCAGCGAAACCAACAGGGACGATTTAAAGGAGTCCGAAAACTCGTAGCGCTGGCCACCGCCAATCATAAAGTCCTTGCTCGGGACGATACTTTCAGCCGTGGTGTACTCATATCCAACGGTATCGATGCCAAACTTGGGTGCGACGGCTTGCAGATAGCCGGAGTTCTCCGGCGTCATACCCAGCATGAGCGAGCCGCCGGCGCTCACCCAGCTCATGATGTCGGTGAGGTGCGTACCGAGCCCATCGAGCGACGGCATAAGCACAATCACGCGGTCAAACGACGTGAGCGAGGGAATCGCGTCCGCGCCATCGGTGGCAACATCAACGTCGCGATGGGCGATCTTCATATCGAGCAAAATCTGGTCGAACTGGTCTTTAACGTCCTCGACGCCGTCTTGGTCGGTATCGGCAATGACCAGGCATGTGGGCTTTTGGCCGAACATCGCCGAGGAGGCCGGCACAGCATCGTTGTCGGCAAGCATCCCCAGCTTATGCTGGCCCGCACTGTACTGAACGCCGGCGCGCTCCACCAGTAGCACGGCGGCCATGGCAATAAAGACTGCCCACACCACGAGCAATCCCATCCAGCGAAAATGGCCCGCACGGTCGCGGATATGCTGAACCACGCTCATCGGGCCTCCTCTCCGTTGCGCCAAAACGCCAGTTCCTCGCGGTTGGCGGCACTCAAATACACATGCTGTTTGTCGATGGCGTCGATCACGCGGCGGACCTCGTCACCGACGCGGCGCATCACGGCCAGGCGCAGACAAAGCATCCAAACCTCCTGCTCCTCGGGCACGTCGAGCACCAGCTGGTCGGTCACGGCCTGCGCCTCGTCGATCTGGCCGACATCGGCCAGTGCCGTCGCATAACGAATACGCAGCTCAAAGGCGTCCTCGCGCTCGCAGCGGCGCGCAAGCAGGCGCGCGTACTGTTGGCGCTGAATCTGAGCCACGCGCCCCTCAGCCAAACCCGAGTCCAAATACTCACCAAGAAAATCGCAGTATTCGTTGAGGTTTTGCGCGCTCGGGTCGGTCTTAAAGGCGCGTTCCAGCTGCTGCAGCTTAAGGTCGGATTCCTTGGAAATCTGCGCCACGGCCGTCGCGGCATAATGCGCCACCTCAACATCGTCGTTGAGCTTTGCGGCCTGCAGCTGCGCCAAGTACGCATCGGGGTCCTCGGTGAGCATGGAGAGCATTAGACGGCGGCGGTCTGCCGGGTCGTTGACAATGAGCGCCTCCTCGAGCGGAATCACGCCCGCATCGGCTTCACGGTCATGAACCAAGATGCTGCGATGCAACTCATCGTTAATGCGCAACAACTCCAACGTGGCGTCCTTAAGGTCCTCGCCAAACACGGCACTGCGCATCGAAAGTAGCAACACCAATAGCGGGCCCCACAACGGCACAAGTACCATCACGGCCAGCATATGCCCGCGCACCGGCAGCAGGCCCAACTTCATAAGCGTCCACAGCACCAGGCAAACCAGCGCATGAATCAGCAGCAAGACGGCAGCAACGACAAGCGAGATCAAGCGGCACCCCCCTCACCGTCACCGGTGTAAGAGATGTGCTGCAACAGCGCCACGATGTCCTCGCCGTCGACGGGCTCCACC
>CABUWR010000246.1 GCA_902495265.1 uncultured Collinsella sp.
ACACGTACTCGAACGCATGCGCCAAGCGCTCAACGAGCACGCGGCGTATCCGTACCTCATGGGTAACGCACGGGCCCGCTTAGCGCAGGCTCGCCATACGGCCGAGATTTCGGGTGCGGGAACTAAGCCGCTCATCAACCTGGGTGGCGACACCTGGGTGCTTTTCCCCTGGTTGGGCAGCTACGCCTTTCTGGCGCTCGAACGTATGCTCAAGATTAAATGTGCCGCGGAGCTTGGCCTTCGCGGACTCGACCCATCACGCCCGTACTTTATGCAATTTAAGATGAAGGCCGACGAGGAGACGTTCTTTGAGGTGCTCGCCGCCGAGGCCGAGAAGGACTTCGACCCCATCGAGCTCGTCTATCCCGGCGAGGTGCCTTATTTCGATCGCTACGACGAGTTTGTTCCCGAAGAGCTAGTGCGCAAGGGCTTTGCCGAAGGTGTGCTCGACATAGAGGGCATGAAGCAGCGCGTCCGCAGCTGGCGCGACCACGTCTAAGACCAGTCTTTTTGGGATGGGGAGACTTACTTGTCGTGAAGGGCAGCGCCAAGGAAGTCGGCGTCAAAAGGCACGGCTTCGGCAAAGACGTAGTCGCCGTCGCTGGCGATGAGCAGGTAGTTTTCCTCGCCGCCGAACTCCGCATCGCCACATGGGACCACCCAGGCGTGGGCGAATACCTCGAGTGCCGTGGCAGCGCAGTCGCGCAGGAACGTCACGTCGCTCCCCTCGTTCGCGCTCACGATATTGGCAACGTAGATACCCCCGGGGTTCAGGCTGCCTCGCACCAAACGCAACGCTTCAACCGTCGCCAGCTCGCGTACGGGCTCGGCACCGCCAAAGCAATCGCTCACGACCACATCGTAGCGACGATGGCCCACGCTCGTCACACCCAGATACGAGCGAGCCTCAGCGGTTATCACCCGCAGGCGATCGCCCACCGCGTGCTCCAGCTCGTCCAGGTAGAACCAGCGACGTGCCAGGCGCGTAATCTCTCCGTCATACTCGATGACGTCCATGCGCAAGCCCTCGTGCGACATCAGCGCAAATTTGGGATAGGCAAACCCGCCGCCGCCCAGCATGAGCATACGGTCGATACCATGCCCGTAAGCATCACGCATTGCGTCCTCGGCCTCAAACACATCGTCAAATGCACGATAGTACGCAAAGACCGGCTCCGCCCAACGATCGCCGACATAGCTCGCGCTTTGGTAGACGCCGCCTTGCACCAACACGCGAATCTCATCGCCGCCCTCATCGTGCACGCGCTTCACACGCGCCAACCCATTGCGGGTCCTCGCAACCTGCAGACAGGCAGCACGAACAGCGACGGCGGCCGCACCAAGCGCCGCGGCTCCCAGAGCAACGCCGGCAACGACGCCAGCAGAAACACTTGGCTTGTTCATCTAGAGCTCCTTTTGCAGATAGAGTCCGTGGTCATAAAAACCCAAATGGCGATAGTACTCGCGCGTACCGATCGCGCTAATCACGTTGATACGCGCATAACCCGCATCCCGGGCAATCTCGCATGCGTGCTCCACCAGCGACCGCCCCAGCCCATGATGCTGAGCCGCCTGGCCCTGATCGCCCACACGTGCCGCCATGCCATACACGTGCACCTCGCGAATCATTGCCTCGTCCGGCGTCGTCGGCAACTCGTCCGCATGCGTGGCAACAAACGAATGGTCGGGCAGCGACAACCGCAAAAAGCCCGCGATCTTGCCCCGCGGTGTCACCCACTGCAAAAAGCGTTCGCTCGTCACCGGCGTCTCGTACGCCACTTCCTCGTCAAGGGTCAACTCGTCCAGGTCGGCACCCGCCGTGCTGATCTCGCGATAGCGAATCTCACGCACCGTCGCACCATCACCCCGAGCAGCCAGGCGATTCTCAACGAGCTGGCGCAGGTTGGGCTTCTTGTTGCCCACCATAATGTCGTCGGAGCTAAAATCGCGGATCATGCGACTGATACGGCAGAACGCCGGCGTCACCACGATGTCGTCGGCCAACACATCGAGCAGCTCTTCCTCGGTATAGGGACGCCACTCGCCGCGCTCATAGCGGCCCACCAGACGCGAGCCCTCGATGAGCGCGCACGGGTAGACCTTGACCTCGTCGGGCATAAAAGCGCCCTCGGTCATAAAGCGCTCGTAGTCGCGCTTGTCCCCCTCGGGCGTAGCGCCCAACAAGTTGAGCATAAAGTGCGCGTGGATCTTAAAGCCAAACAAGCGCGCAAGCGAAAACGCCCGCTCAATCTGCGCCACCGAAATGCGACGCTCGTTGATGTCGAGCAGGTGCTGGTCGAGACTCTGGATACCCATCTGAATCTTGGTGCAACCCAGGCGGCGGATGAGCGTGAGGGCCTGCGGCGTCACGGCATCGGGGCGCGTCTCGATAACGAGCCCCACCACGCGATGCTTCGCCGTCTCGTTGATGCGCTGCTGACGCTCAAGCTCCTCCATCGTTGCCGTTTGCCACTCGGCAACCTCGCCCCACGGCGTACCAGGGCCGTACAGACGACGCACCGCGCGGTTATAGCCGCCCACGGCAGCATCCACACGCTCCTGCTTGTCGGCAACACCGCTCGCAAGCTCG
>CABUWR010000247.1 GCA_902495265.1 uncultured Collinsella sp.
CCGCTCGACCGTGGCGGGCTCGACGGCGCCTACCTCGACGGTCACGCGCTCGCCCATCTGGATCATGCGCTTGAGCTCGTCGTTGGTGCCCTGCGCCAGCACGCGGCCGCCGTCCATGATCATAATGCGGCTGCAGATCTGCTCGACTTCCTCCATGTAATGGCTGGTATACACCACCGTGGCCCCTTCGTCGCGCAGGCGGCAGATGCCCTCCAGGATGGCGTTGCGGCTCTGCGGGTCGACCGCCACCGTGGGCTCGTCAAAAAAGATAAGCTCGGGCTTGTGCGCGATACCGCAGGCGATGTTGAGGCGACGCGCCAGGCCGCCCGAGAGCTTGCCGGGGCGGAACTTGGTAAAGTCGCCCAGCCCGACAAAGTCGATCGCCTCGTCCACCAGCGCGCGGCGGCGCTTGCGGTCGTTGATGTACAGGCTACAGAAATAGTCGATGTTCTCGCGCACCGTAAGCTCATCGAATACCGCCACCTGCTGCGGCACCACGCCGATGCGGCGCTTGAGGTCGTAGCGGGCGGGCGTCATGGGCTCGCCGAACAGCTCGATGGTGCCTTTGTCGTAGGCGAGCAGCTGCAGAATACAGTTGATGGACGTGGTCTTGCCCGAGCCGTTGGGGCCTAGCAGGCCAAAGATCTCGCCGGGGGCGATGCTCAGGTTAAAGTGGTCGAGCGCAATAAGATCGTCGTAGCGCTTGACGAGGTTTTCGACGTGGACGATATCTGTCATGAGGCGGCCCTTCTGTTGATTGCGGCCCGGTACGATTGCATCATCGCAGGAGCGGGCGGCGCGCACCAGTGAGCTTTGTCACGAGTGCGAGGGAGCGGAGGCGAAACCCCCGCTTGCGCGAGCGATCGACGCCGCTTTGCCGCGCGGGAGGAATGTCACGGTTGCGCAGGCGGCCCCTCCACCACGCGCGGCTTCGCGTACAATACCCGTATGAACAGGCTTTTCGACAAATCGATTGTGCTGGCGTGCTGTATCGCAGCCGCTCTGGGCCTTGCTGTGGATGCTTGCTTGGTCGCGGCGTTTTGCCTTGGCGTTATTGCCACCTCGCTGGCCGAGGTCGCAAAGGGGAAACGCGCTCGGCGCGCGAGCGAGGCCGCGAGTTACGCTTACATCATCGCGGCCGTCTTTGTGCCGCCGTTTGTGCCGTTTGCGCCTCTCGCCCTTTATGACATCGCGCGGCGCGTGCGCCGCGAACACGCCTGGGTCGCGCTGGGCATTGGTTCCGTCTTTGCCTTTGCGCTCGTCGCGGACCTTCGCACCGACGCGCTCACCTCCCGAACGCTCCTGCTGACCGCCATCCTTTCGGTTGCCGCCACCTTGCTATCGCTACGTACCGCCCAGTTGGAGCGCGAGCAGCGGCACATGCGCCGCACCCGCGACGAGCTGCAGGAACGAGCCCTCGCGCTCGAAGCGCGCAACCGCGATCTTGCCGACCGCCAGGACTACGAAGTCGAGCTCGCGACGCTCGCCGAACGCGCCCGCATCGCGCGCGAGATCCACGATAACGTCGGGCACCAGCTCACGCGCGCCTCACTGCAAGCCGAAGCCCTGCGCGTGGTCCACGCCGACGAGCCCGGCGTCGCCGCCGATTTCGCCGACGTCAAACGTACGGTTGACGAGGCGCTCCAGCTTGTGCGTACTAGCGTCCATGCGCTCAACGACAACGCTGTCGACCTTTCCGTGCAGCTCGAACGCATTGTTGAAGGCGCGCGCTCGGACAGCGGCCCGCAGATTGAGCTTGAGGTTATGACCGAGCATGCACCCGCAAACGTCGCGAACTGCTTTGCGGCGGTCCTGCGCGAGGCGCTCTCCAATACCATGCGCCACGCTTGCGCCCAGACCGTCACCGTACGATGCATGGAGCATCCGTCGTTTTACCAGCTCATCGTTACCGACGATGGCGTGGGCGGGGTCCAAGCAAGCAGCCGCGGCGCCGCGGAGGGCATGGGGCTCGCCTCCATGCGCGAGCGCATCGAGGCACTTGGCGGCACCTTCACCGCTGGCCCGCGTGCCGGCGCCGGCGGCTGGCGTGTGTTTGCCACCGTTCCCAAACAGCAAGGAGATGAGGACCGATGAGGCTCATCGTTGTCGACGACGACCGCTTGGTGGTCGATTCGCTCAAGATAATCCTGGGCGCCCAGCCGCAGATCGAGGTGGTGGGTACCGGCGCCAACGGCAACGATGCGTTGGAGCTCTACGCCGAGCACGCACCCGATATCGCGCTGCTCGACATTCAGATGCCGGAGCGCGACGGACTTTCGGCGGCACGCGAAATCCTTGAGCGCGACCCTGCGGCGCGCGTGGTGTTTCTGACGACATTCTCGGATGACGAGTACATTGTGTCGGCGCTCAAACTGGGTGCCCGCGGCTATCTGATCAAAACCGATGTCGCCGCCATTCCGCCAGCGTTGGCGCAGGTCATGGACGGCAAACGCGTGCTCGAGGGTAAGGCGATCGAGGATATCAACTTTGATGGGGCGGACGTCGAGGCCGGCGCGACCCGCCGGCCC
>CABUWR010000248.1 GCA_902495265.1 uncultured Collinsella sp.
CGCGGTGCTTTGCCTGGGCGAGCAACTCCGGTCTCCCCTGCTCGACATAGGTGCGCGTCGCCTCGAGTGCGCGACGATACAGAGGAACGATGCGCTCCTTGCTCCCCTTGCCCCAAAGGCGAACCACGCGCTCCGACCAAGCGATGGATTCCACGTTAAGCGCGGCAAGCTCCGAGATGCGGGCACCCGAGGCATAGAGCAGCTCGAGCATCGCCGCATCGCGCAGTCCCACGGGCGTCGAAGTATCAGGCGTCTTGAGCAGCGCCTCGACCTGTTGGGTCGTCAGCACACCGGGCAGGTCGCGCGGCAGCTTGGGCGACGCGATCGCCGAGACCGCATCGCCCTCGACAATCCCCTCGGCAGCCATCCAACGATAGAGCGACCGAATAGCCGACAAATGCGCGGCAATGGTGCGAGGCGCCACCTGCTCGCGCGAAAACTCGGCCAAATATGCGCGGACGGTACGCACATCGGCCATACGCGCATCGACACCCGTACGCTCGCACCAGGCAGCAAAGCGCTCCAACCGCGATCCATAGGCAGTCACCGTATTGGGAGAGAGCCCCTCGACACGTGCGATGTAGGCGATAAACGAGTCGACGGTATCGTACAGGTCAAAGGCTATGACCGGTCGCCCCCAAACAAGTCGGAACGCGTGGCCAAGTAGGCATCGAGGGCCTCGAGGGCGCGATCCGCATAGGCCTGGTAACGATCGCGCTTGCTGCGGCGCTTGCCGTCCTCGAGCGGCGGCACCAAGCCAAAGTTCACGTGCATGGGCTGATAGCCCACGGTTGCCGGGTCTGTCGCATAGCCCACGAGCGCGCCCAGGGCACCCACGCGAGGAAGCTCAACAGGAGCCGCACAGATAGCCTCGGTATAGGTGTTGAGCGCAGCGAGCAGACCGGTCGCCACGGCCTCCATATAGCCTTCGGTGCCGGTGATCTGACCGGCGAGGCGCACACCCGTGCCAGGCACGGCAAAGGTGCCGTCAAGAACGTGCGGCGCATCGACAAAGGTATTACGATGCATGACGCCGTAGCGGAAGAACTCGGCATTCTCCAGACCGGGAACCATGTGGAAGACGCGCTTTTGCTCGCCAAAGGTCAGATTGGTCTGGAAGCCCACAAGGTTATAGGCGGTCTTCTCTTTGTTCTCGGCACGCAGCTGAATCGCCGCCCAAGGACGACGCCCCGTGCGCGGGTCGGTGAGTCCGACGGGCTTCATGGCGCCAAAGCGAATGGCGTCCTTGCCGGTGCGCGCAACCTCCTCGGCAGGCTGGCAGGCCTGGAACAGATCGCCGCCCTCAAAGTCCTTGAGCACCACGCGGTCGGCCGTGGTGAGCGCCTCGATAAAGGCCTCGTACTCCTCCTTGTTGAGCGGAGCGTTGAGATAGTCGCCGCTCCCCTGTTCCTCATAGCGGGACTGCGAGAACAGCACGTCCATATCGAGCGTCGAGGCATCGACGATTGGCGCGGCGGCGTCAAAGAACGCCAAGGCGTCGCCACCGACGAGCTTCATGACCTCTTCGCTCAATGCCGGAGAACACAGCGGGCCCGCGGCAATGACCACGTGGCCCTCGGGAATCTGCGTGACCTCGCCGTGCACAACCTCGATATTGGGTCGGGAGGCAACCTCGGCCTCAACAAGCCCGGAAAACTTGACGCGGTCGACCGCCAGGGCACCGCCGGCGGGAACGGCCGCACGATGGGCGCAATCGAGCAGAACCGAACCCATACGCTCGAGCTCGGCCTTTAACAAGCCCGCAGCAGAGTCCGGACGGGTTGACTTAAACGAATTTGAGCAGACGAGCTCGGCCAGGTGGTCGGTATGGTGGGCCGGAGAGCTCACCTGGGGGCGCATCTCGCACAGCTTTACGGCAAACCCGCGATCTGCCAGCTGGATCGCACATTCCGAACCCGCCAGACCGCCACCGATAACCGTCACCTGATCGAACTGCATCTGCAAACACCTTTCTAATTGACACGCTTTCCATTGTGACCGAAGGGCGTCTGGGCGTGAAGCGCAAACTTTGAGGGCGCATACCTTCCATCCATCATGCGCTCGATAAGTCCCTCGAGCTCGAGCGAGCCCAAGAGCTTGAGCACGCCGACAGCATCAAGCGAGACGAGCAAGGCAATATCGTCGACCTTGAGCGGCGAAGCGATAAGCGCGTGCATCACGGCCTGCTGCGTGGGGTCCAGATCGGCGATGCCAGGTGCATCGGGGCGCGAGTAGCGCAGCGTGCCGTAGATGCGCGAGATGGCCATCTCGATTGATTCTTCATCGATGATGCAGCAGGCTCCGTTAGCGATAAGATAGTTGGTCCCGCGCGACTCGGGCGAAAGGATGGAGCCCGGCACTGCAAGGAGCTCTCGTCCCAAGTCCATAGCGGCCTCCGCCGTGGAGAACGTACCCGAGGGCATGCCCGCCTCGGAAACAAAGAGTGCCTGCGACAAGGCGGCGATTACACGATTGCGCCGCGGAAAGGCGAACTTACGCGGTCCCATACCCCA
>CABUWR010000249.1 GCA_902495265.1 uncultured Collinsella sp.
CAGGTGACCGAGGGTGGACTTGCCGGCGCCGTTGGGTCCCATCAGTACATGGGTCTCGCCGGCGGCGACGTTGAGGTTGACGTTGTGGAGGATGGTCTTCTCGTCCACGGAGGCGGTCAGACCTTCGATGGAAAGCAGCGGATTTGCACTCATGCTGTCCCTCTCTGTATATGGTGTACTCATAGGTGTACTAAACCCTAGGAATCTTCTCGGAATAAAGTTACTATGGGTTCGGCGTTAGTCAAGGGAAAACCCGACTAATCCACTCGACTTTTCAGATTGTGGGACAAATTCATCGGCAGTGCTTGTCCCCAGCGTTATGGAAGGGTAGGTATGCTCATTTCTTCCAAGGGCCGCTATGCCCTCCGTTTGATGATTTATATCGCAGCGCTTGGTGACGCCGAGGGCAAGATTGCTCTGCGCGAGGTCGCCGACCGCGAGCATATCTCGCAAAAGTATCTGGAGCAGCTGGTTCGTCCGCTTATGAAGACTGGCCTGCTTAAGAGCGTGCGTGGCAAGGGCGGCGGCTACATGATGGCCAAGGACCCGGCCGAAGTGCGTGCCGGCGACATCTTGCGTGCCGTCGAGGGCAGCACGGCCCCGGTGGCGTGCGATGGCATTGACAACAGCTGCACCCGTAGCGATCTGTGCTCCACCGTTAAGTTTTGGCGCGGCCTGGACGACGTGATCGAAAAATACGTCGACGGCGTGACCCTGGCAGACCTTGCCGCCGTCCCCGAGATCAACTTTGACATTAAGCTGTAGGGCTGCAAATGGCATCTCTCGACAAGGTGTATAAGCAAATTGAGGTTTTTGCTCGGGAATGTGACGCCGAAAAGGTTGTACTGTTTGGTTCCCGCGCTCGAGGTGACAACTTACCTAAGAGCGATATTGATATTGCTGTAGCAGGTTGTCGGGATTTCGGCCGTTTCTCATATTTGATCGAGGAGCGTCTTGATACTCTTTTGGATGTAGACGTCGTCAATCTCGATGGGCCCACATCGCAGTCGTTGCTCGATGAAATTGCCAGGGATGGTGTGATTCTGTATGAAAAAATATGAGAACTTTGTCAGCGCCTTGGCGAATCTTGAGGATGCGCCCAATCAGGATCTCAACAATGATTTTGTTCAGAGTGGATTGATTAATAAGTTCAATCTTCAATTTGAACTGAGTTGGAAGCTCCTTAAGCGCCTACTCGAGTATGAGGGCGCCACGCTTGCCGCGTCGGGGTCTCCTCGTGCCATCTTGAAGGAGTCCTACCGGTTCTACGACTTTATTGATGAGGCGGCCTGGCTAGATATGCTCAGAGACCGCAATACGAACGTCCATATCTATGACAACAAGCTCGCTCAAGATTTGATTCAGCGCATCTTGAACGTCTATATTCCCGCTTTCTGCCAGTTGCGAGACGGGCTGATGGAGCGATACGGCGAGCTTCTTCTGGTGCCCGACGACCAGTTTGTTTAATTCCTTAAGATTTAGCGGAGGGTTGTTGCCGTTTACCGATGGGTTGTTGTGCAACAAACGGGGAGCTGTAATACTGAATCCATCTTTGCAAACTGCACTTTAACCACACCAATGCAGGGAGGATGTATGCAACCCAAGCATTCCGCGATTGTTGCGGGCCTGACGCTGGCGCTTTCGTTTGGCGCCGTTGCCGCACCCGCAACCGCTATAGCCGAGGAGCCCACGCCGGGCGTTGCCTCGGATGCCACCGATATCGATAAGGGCCTCTACACCCAGCAGTCCTTCTCGGGCGTGCTGAGGTCGGTTCAGGGTGTTTCGTTTGTCAATGTGACCGACGAGATGAAGTACTTCACCAAATATGAGAGCCATGGCAACTATAACCAGGGTTTTTCGTATGGCGACGGCTATAACGCGCTGGGTTATTACCAGTTCGACCGTCGTTGGTCGCTTATTCCGTTTATGAAGCAGGTCTATAACTACGACTCTGCTAAGTACAGCATGCTTAAGGACGCGATTGACCGCGGCAGCGAGATTTCCAACGGAAGCAACCCCATGTACGCGAACGGCCAGCTCACCGAGCTGGGCCGCGTCGCGCAGGATGCCTTCCTGGGTGCTTACAACACCGATCTGGCGGAGTTCTCGGCGCTGCAGGATGCCTATGCGTATAACTCCTACTATGCGGTGACCGAGTCGTGGCTTAAGAACGCTCTGGGCATTGATATTTCCGGTCGTGCCGATTGCGTCAAGGGCATGGTGTGGAGCATCACCAATATGTGCGGCACGGGTGGCTGCCAGGACTTTTTCCGCTGGGCAAACCTTTCCAACGATATGACCGACCGCGAGTTTGTGACCGCGCTTTCGAACAGCGTGGTTGATAACGTGGCGCGCAAGTATTCGAGTCAGCCTCAGTACCATGAGGGATGGAAGAATCGCTATAAGAACGAGCTCAAGGACTGCCTGGTCTACATTGCCGAGGACGAGGCCGCTGCGGCAACGCCTGTGGAGCCTGAGCCCACGCCGGCGCCTGGTCCGAGCATGGCGC
>CABUWR010000250.1 GCA_902495265.1 uncultured Collinsella sp.
CGTCCTCGCCCTGGGCGTTAACCAGAAAGTCGCCGTAGAACTCCTTGGTGCCGTCGGCCGGGTTGCGCGTAAAGGCGACGCCGGTCGCCGAGGTCTCGCCCTTATTGCCAAAGGCCATAGCCTGGACGTTGACGGCGGTGCCAAGGTCGTCGGAAATGCCGTGCTGCCTGCGGTAGATGCAGGCGCGCTCGTTCATCCAGCTACCAAAGACGGCCTGAATGGCAAGGCGCAGCTGGAGCTCCGGATCGTGCGGAAAGACGGGCTTGCCTTCCGCGACCTCGAGCTCGGGGTACTGGGCGGCCTCGACGTTGTCGGAGAAAATGCACTTGAAGGTCTCGACGAGCTCCTGCAGGTCCTCGGCCGAAAGCTCGGAGTCGACGCGAACGCCGGCGACCAGGCGGGCCTGGGTCAGGGCATTCTCAAACAAGTCGGCATCGACACCCATTACGACGTTGGAGAACATCTGGATAAAGCGACGATAGCTGTCCCAAGCAAAGCGCGGGTTCTGCGTCTGGGCGATAAGGCCCTGAACGGACTCGTCGTTGAGGCCCAAGTTGAGGACCGTGTCCATCATGCCGGGCATTGAAAACGGAGCGCCCGAGCGCACCGAGACGAGCAGCGGGTCACGGGCATCGCCGAGCTTCTTGCCGCAGCGAGCCTCGAGGTCGGCCTCGGCGGCAACGATCTCGTCGAGCGCGCCTTCGGGCCAGACGTTGCCGGCACCGGAGTACTCGACGCAGGTCTGGCAGGTAATGGTAAAGCCACCGGGAACCGGCAGGCCGATACGGCTCATCTCGGCAAGGTTAGCGCCTTTGCCGCCAAGCACGAAGTTCATAGACTTGTCGCCCTCAGTGACACAGGTGCCCTGGGCATCGGTTCCAAAACGGTAAACCCTCTTGCAATCGCTCACGATACTTCCCCTTCCATGCACTAACGCGCACGACCGTGGTAACGAATCGACCCACCGGATGCGGGCCGTGAGGGAACTATACGGCGGGTTTTGAATGGGCTTGAGCAGAGGATACGCGGTTTGGTAAACGTGCTAAAACTAGCGGTAAACGGTAGGTAAAGGTGGTTACCTTATGAAGATACCACTACAGAGTAATTGCAGGTTAAAAGCGGTAGAAACTGCTAAAGCGCTTTACCATAAGTAGCTACTTTTGTTGGGCGCGGCGGGCGGCACGGCGGGCTCTTGCCTCTTGAATCTCTTCGAGGTGGGCGACGATCTCGGAGGCACTCTCCTCGATCGCCTTGCCGTCGGTGCGCACCACAAAGCAACCCAGACGTTTCATGAGGGCACGAGCCTCCTCGAGCTCGCCGCGCACGCTCTCGGGCTCGGCATAAGAGCCGGCGACGGCGCGGGCATAGTCGTCGCCCAGGCGGCTATCGCGAATCTCGGAAATCACATCGACGGTCGAAATCAGACCGAAGAGACGCATCGGATCGACCTCGTAAATCGACTTGGGCGGCTCCATACCGTGCGCCAACGGAACGTTGGCAACCTTGTAACCCTGATAGGCCAAATACATCGACAGCGGCGTCTTGGACGTGCGGGATACGCCCAGCAGCACGATATCGGCAGCCGACAGATCGTCGCAACCGCGTCCGTCATCGTGCTCAACGAAATACTCCATAGCCTCGATACGATGGAAATAGCGATCGTCGGTCTTGTGAATCACACCCGCAACGCCCTTGGGAGGCACACCGATGAGCGACGACAGCACGGCAAGCGTCGGGCCGATCAGGTCGACCGAGCGAATGTGCAGCATGCCCAAGTAGTCGAGCACGCGAGCACGAAGCGCCGGATCGACGATGGTATGGAACACGGCGATATCACGATGGTCGGCATCGACTCGCGGGCCCACAAACGACTTGACCTGCTCCACCGAGGTCACCTTAGACAGACGTAAAACACGAAAAGCCCCTTCATCAAATTGCCCGGACGCCGCAAGCACCACCTCACAAGCGGTATCACCGAGCGAGTCGGAGATAACGATAACGGTGGGACGAGCGGTGACCGGGCAATCCATGCGGGGCTCCTTTTGCGCTTATGCGCAGGCTAGCTTACTTTTTGCGGGCAAGCTCACCAATGTTGGCGATGCCGGAGAAAACGGCCTCGAAGCGGTTGAGCAGCTTAAGGCGATTATCGCGGAGCTGCTCGTCCTTGTCCATGACCATAACCTCGTCGAAGAAGCGGTCGATGGGGGCACGCAGGGCGGCAAGGGCGGCAAATGCGGCCGGGTAATCCTCGGCGGCGAGAGCGGCATCGACGGCGGTCTGAGCGGCCTCGGAGGCGTCGGCAAGCGCAAGCTCGGCCTCGCCCATCAGGGCGCGATCGTACTCCGCGCCCAGCTCGGGCTTGGAGATGTGCGCCGCGCGGGCGTAGGCGGTTGCAAGGTTGTCGAAGGTCTCGGCGTCGTTCTTGCGGGCCTCATCGAGGGCGGCGCAGCGGGCGAAGAAGACCGACGGGGCAATGATGTGCACCGCGGAAACGGCGGCAACGGTGTC
>CABUWR010000251.1 GCA_902495265.1 uncultured Collinsella sp.
AAACGACTAGTCATTAAAGAACGTCCCCAATGACTATGAAAGGTATCCATGGAAACGATCATCAACGTCGACGATGTCTCGTTCTCCTATGGCACGCAGACCGAGCAGGCGCTCAGCCACATCTCGCTCAGCGTGAACAAGGGAGATTTCATCGGCATCATCGGGCCCTCAGGCGCCGGCAAGTCTACGCTTGCCGCCTGCCTGTCGGGTGCCGTGCCCCACCACTACACCGGCACGTTCTTTGGGTCCGTCATGGTTGACGGCCACGACACCTGCGAGGTCTCGCTGACCGACGTGTCGCAAATCGTCGGCAGTGTGCTGCAGGATATCGACACGCAGATGGTCGCCTCGGTCGTCGAGGACGAGATGCTCTTTGGCCTCGAGAACTTTGGCGTTCCCCACGACCAGATCGAGCAGCGCGTGAGCGAAACGCTCGAGACCGTCGGCATCAGCGACCTGCGTGCCCGCGAGATCGCCACCCTCTCGGGCGGACAGAAGCAAAAGGTAGCCATCGCCGCCATCCTCGCCATGCGTCCGCGCGTCTTGGTTCTCGACGAGCCCACCGCGGCACTCGACCCCGCCAGCTCCACGTTGGTTTTCGAGACGCTGCGTGAGGCAAACCGCGCACTTGGAATCACCATCGTCGTCGTTGAGCAAAAGGTCGCCCTGCTCTCAGAGTACTGCAACCGCGTGCTCGTGCTCAACCATGGCGAAATCGCGCTGCAGGGCGAGCCACACGAGGTCTTCGCGCATACCGACGAGCTCCGTGCCATCGGCGTCGACTGCCCTCGCGTCACGCGTATCTTCAATAGCCTCCAAACCGATGGCCTGGTAAGCGGCACCCCTTGCTTGGATGTCGATGAGGCCGAGCGCCTGATTTCGGACATCGTCGACCCCGTACACGCGGTCATCGAAGCCCAGGCGCCCGCCGGTTCCCCGCATGCACCGTCGTTGCGCCCTCATGCCAAGGACGCCGAGCCCGTACTCACCTTCGACCATGTTGAGTTTGCCTATCCCAATGGCGGCGCCGCCGTCCACGACCTCAACCTGACCCTCTATCCCGGCGAGCTCGTGGGCATCGTCGGCCAGAACGGTGCCGGCAAGACCACGCTCACCAAGCTGCTCACAGGCCTGCTTAAGCCCGCCTCGGGCAGCGTGCGCGTCACGGGACTGGATACCGCAGCCGTTCCCACGAGCCGCATCGCTCGCGAGGTCGCGACCCTCTTCCAAAACCCCGACCGCCAGATCTGCAAGGACACCGTGCTCAACGAGGTCGCCTTTGGCCTGGAGCTTGCCGGCATCGACCGTGCCGAGGCTCTGCGTCGCGCCCAGCTCGTCATCGACCGCTTTGGCTTGCCGGCCGACGAGGCGCCCTTCTCGCTCTCGCGCGGTCAGCGACAAATGGTGGCGCTTGCCTCCGTCGTAGTGGTTGAGCCCAAGATCGTCGTGCTCGACGAGCCCACGAGCGGCCTTGATTACCGCGAGTGCATGACCGTCATGGAAACGGTGCGCACCATGGCCGAGCGCGGTTGCGCCGTCATCATGGTCTGCCACGATATGGAAGTCGTCTCGGATTTTGCCGAGCGCATTGTGGTAATGGCCGACGGTCGCATCCTCGACCGCGGCCGCACGCACGAGCTATTCTCGAACATCGATCTCATGCGGCGTGCCTACGTGGAGCCTCCCCAGGTTATTGAACTCTCGCGCCGTCTGGCATCTTCCGTCTCGCCCGCTTTTGCGCAGGTGAGCGAGGTCACCGATGTCGTTCGAATTACCAAGGAGATGATCCACCGTGGTTAACGTCATCGACTACATGCCGGGCGATACGCTGCTGCATCACCTGAACCCCGTCGTCAAACTGGGCCTCGCCGCCGCCATCATCGTCGGCATCTTCTTGTCCGACTCCTACGTGGCGCTGCTAGGCTTTTTGGCACTCACCCTTGCGCTGGGTGCCTATGCCGGCGTCGTCAACCGTCTGTTCTCGCTGCTCAAGTTGCTGATTCCGCTCGCGCTTATCATGCTGGTGCTCCAGCTGGCCTTTATGCGCGATGGCAACGTGGTGTGGGGCTTTATCACCGACACGGGCCTCATCACAGGATCAAAGGCCTGCCTGCGCCTGCTGGGTGTGGCGCTACCACTCATCCTCATGCTCATGGTGACCAAGCTCAACGACCTTGCCAACGCCTGCGTCGAGGTGCTGCACGTACCGTATCGCTATGCCTTCACCTTTACCACGGCGCTGCGCTTTGTGCCGGTGTTTGGTCAGGAGATGAACGCCATCATGGAGGCGCAGACCGCACGCGGCGTCGAGTACGACACCAAGAACCCCATCAAGAAGCTTAAGCTCATGCTGCCACTGTGCGTGCCGCTGCTCATCTCGAGCGTGGGCAAGACCGATGCCACAGCCTTGGCGGCAGAACAGCGCGGCTTCTATCTGCGTACGCGCGCCAGCTCGTACAAGCGCTACCCCATCAAGGGCCTGGA
>CABUWR010000252.1 GCA_902495265.1 uncultured Collinsella sp.
AACCTGTCCCCATTTCTCAGCCGGGGGCGGCACGTCACACGGCGCGCCGCCCCCGGTCTTTTTGTTTTTGGGCTGGTCGGGAGCCGTTTGTCTCGATCTGTAACATCTAGCCGAGTTTTTTGGTCCTAGCTGTTACAGATTGAGACGAACAGGATTGCTCTTTCCGAAGAATCTAAATCTGTAACACGTAGCCCGCTTTTGACCGTCTACCTGTTACAAATCGAGACAAACGGAGTAGGACCTAACCCCGTATGTCCCTAACAGTCGAGCGTTCGACCAGCGTACTCGGCACATGAATCGCCTCGATAGACGAGCTCTCTCCAACCGCCGCCTCAAACGCAAGCTTACCGACACCGCGCAAATCAAATCGCAGCGTCGTCAGCCGATTGTGAGGAACAAGTCCCTCGAGTGCGTCGTCGATACCAACCACGCTCACGTCGTCGGGCACGGACAGGCCCGCGTTCTCGAGCGCGGCGATAACGCCCAGCGCCATCTGGTCATTTGCCGCAAGCACGGCAGTCGGCGCCTGCGACCCGCCGGCAAGCACCTCGGCCGCAATCCGCTCGCCCATGGCGTACCCACTGTCCGCACTCCAATCGCCACGCAGCATCGGAGCGGCATCGACATGAGCACGACCCAGCGTATCGCGCCAACCGGCCTCACGAAAACGCGAGGAAATCGAGTTTTCCGGACCCGCCACAAACCGCATATTCGAGTGACCATGTTCCAGCAGATAATTGGTCAACAGCTCGCACGAACCATACTGGTCGGAGTCGATCGTCGTGCAGCGCGGATGCGCATACATGGACAGGATGACCGTTCGCACTCCCGGCTGGGGAACAAACTCCTCAAAATCGGGAGCCATGCGGTTCATGTTGAGAATCATGCCGTCGACGGGTCGCTCGACCATGCGGCGCGAGGCATCGGCAAGTGTATAGGGCTTGTCGCCGCCCATCTCGATCATAGTGACGGCAAAATCGTGCTCGCGCGCCGCTTGCATGATACCCTCGAGCGTCGCCAGGTTACCGACACGTGTGATGTTGTACATGCACAGGCCAATAGAACGATACGACCCGCCGCGCAACGCCGCTCCAGCAAAATTGGGACGAAAGCCCAGCTCTTCCATGGCGGCCAGCACACGCTTGCGCGTCTTTTCCGTCACGTTGGGCATACCGTTGACCACGCGAGACACAGTCTGGCGGCTCACGCCAGCGAGCGCCGCAACCTCTGCCGCGCTCGCCGAATGACCATTCCTTGTCTGCTGAGCCATGCCTTCCACGCTAACCTGCTTCCCAACTATTCCCCGCGCCCATGGCGCATCGTACATACATTGATAACGTGCTCATGATACCCGAGCCATATACCACAACATGAAAACTTCTGTCAATCAAAACCGCTTACCGAACAAATACAACCGTTCGCGGCTGTTTGAAGTTGTTTTGTTTCTATACATCCCAGCCGGATGTTAACGTGCTCATTGTCAAATGTTCACGTGCTCATTTTGGTTCTAATCATTTTAAGATAGTGTTTATCGGGCTTTTTCACCGCTGAACGCTAACCAAGGAGCCTCCTGAGCGCAAACGCACAATATCGAACAGCGAGACGAGAGGGTGTATGCATATGTCTTTGCTAAACCGCGTACAGCAGCTGCCGAAGGGCTTTGTTTGGGGCGCCGCAACCGCCGCGTACCAAACGGAAGGTTCCACGAAGGTGGCAGGCAAGGGTAAGACCATGTGGGACGATTACCTTGTCGCCCAGGGTCGCTTTTTGCCCGACCCGGCCAGTGATTTCTACAACCGCTACGAGGAGGATATCCGCCTTTCTGCCGAGCATGGACTCAACGCCATCCGTGTGTCCATCGCCTGGACCCGCATCTTCCCCAACGGCGACGATGCCGAGCCCCTCGCCGAGGGCGTTAAGCACTACCACGAGCTGTTCGCCTGCTGCAAAAAGTATGGCGTCGAGCCCTATGTGTCCCTGCATCACTTTGACTCCCCCGCCGCCCTGTTCAACCAGGGCGACTGGCTCAACCGCAAGACCGTCGACGCCTATGTGCGCTATGCCGAGTTCTGCTTCCGCGAGTTCCGCGAGGTCAAGAATTGGTTCACCATCAACGAGCTCATCAGCCTCTCGCACTCCCAATACATCCAAGGCAACTTCCCGCCCAACCATCACTTTGATGTGACGAGCGGCATCCAGAGCCAGCACAACGAGCTCGTTGCCCACGCCCGCGCCGTCAACCTGTATAAGGATCTTGACGAGACCGAGCACCTGGGCGGACGCATTGGCATGGTCAACGTCCTGACGCCGGCATATCCTGCCACAGACTCGCCCGCCGACCAGCACGCCGCCGACCTGTACAACGCCTTCTACACCGACTTCATCATGGACGGCGCCTTCCTGGGTCACTACTCCGCGCGCACCCTCTCACTCATCAACGAGATTCTGCGTGCCAACAACGCCACGCTTACGGTTGAGGACAG
>CABUWR010000253.1 GCA_902495265.1 uncultured Collinsella sp.
CCCGCCACGGCAAACTCCTTACCGCAAGCTCTGAACCCCGTGGCGAATTCGTCGGGTATCGTCGCCTGCCAACGTTTTTCGCTCGCACATGCCACGGTCCGAACCTCGGGATGCCTTCACCGCAATACGGTCGACTCGATAGTCGTGGATACCAAGCGACCGGACAAGGAGAACGGCCCCCAGACAGGTTATGCCATCTGTACATGGAAATCGGCCGCAGTCGACGCCGATGGCGACCCGTACGACTTAGAGCTGCGCATCGATATTGCCTCGGTCGATGACTCGGCGAACGGGGCGAAGGTCGTCTTCGACAGCGCGGCCAATGAAGAAGAAGGGGGTGTATGCCTGGGCTGCGTTCCCTCGAATGTCGATGGCGCGCAGCCCATCATCTCCTTTACGGCATCGCTGCGACTGACCAAGGCGGGCACCGAAGCCATCGCAACAGGAGATGCGCCTTTGCTGTTCTACGCTGGCGACGCGGACGACCAAGAGGCTCAAAGCACCAGACAGAAGGGCTCGCTTAACCTCACGCGCGGATCAGAACCCGCCCCCATCAATATCGATGCCCAGGAGCCGGGCGTGCAGCGCATTCTCGCCGATCCGGCGCTGCTCCAAATGACATGGCACGGAGCGGGGTCCGTCGGGATTGCTGCTCCTATATCGAGCGATAATGACAAATCCCCCAAAGACGAGGTCGCAGACGCACCGACACGTGTTGACGATGCAGACGATGCATCATCAGAAGACAACGCTGCGGCTCCTTTGGAGAAGCCAGGCGGCACCACCACCGAACTAGGCGATCCCCAACCGAAAGACGGCCTGGAATTTGCCGCTCCCCCAGATGTCGACGAAGGCAACTGTTGCATGATGGTCGCGCTCGACCACACGGAAACCGTCGATGCCGCAAGCATTGAGCCAGTCGCTGCCAATGCGCCCCGCCGCAAAAATATCCTCATCGCATTCCCCAATACCGTCGAGCTCGTCTTTTTGCCTTCGGGTGAAGTCGTCGCGCCTACGGCACTTACAGCAGTGGGAGCAAGGAGCGCATCGAACGATATCCAAGCTATCTCGGCACTTGATGCCACAACGACCGCCAAGTTACACCTTTATTCCGTTGCAGCAGACGGAACGCGAACCGAAGAATTCGACGGAACCAAGCTTTTGGTTCCTCGTCGCATCGGTATCCAAGAAGACTTCCCCTATCAAATGGAACTTGAAGGGTTCGATCGTGCACGAGATGCCGACATCATTGCCGCAGCCATCGAATCCCCGCAGCACCTCATGACGTTGCGCTTCGTCTTTAGCCCCATCCTGTCCTAGACCGCCAACCGCCGCTTGGCTCGGATACTGAGCGCTCCTCTCCCCGTTCTGCTACGATTGCCGCATTGGCATCAATTGCAGGAGGGTTCATGCCGGGTTTAGGAACGATCATCAACGTCGCGCTTTTGATCGCGGGCGGTCTGCTTGGCCTCATGGGTGGGCGCTTCATTACGGCCCGCATCCAAGACACGCTCATGAAGGCGTCGGGGTTGTGCGTTCTGTTTATCGGCCTGGGCGGCACCATGCAAAAGATGCTCGTTATCGATGGAGAGGCGTTGGCGACCACCGGCACCACCATGCTTATCGTCTCATTTGCCCTCGGTTCGCTCATCGGCGAGGCCATCAACCTGGAAGCCGCCATCGAGAACCTCGGCGAATGGCTCAAGCGCAAAACCGGCAGCGAGGGCGATAACGAGTTCACCAACGCTTTTGTCTCGACTTCACTCACCGTGTGTATCGGCGCCATGGCAATTGTGGGATCGATCCAGGACGGCCTGCTCGGCGACTGGTCAACGCTTGCCCTCAAGGGCGCACTGGACTGCATCATCGTCTGCACCATGACGGCGTCGCTTGGCCGCGGCTGCATTTTCTCCGCCCTGCCCGTCGCCGTGTTCCAGGGGACGATCACGTTGTTTGCCGGCGCGCTCTCCCCCATCATGACCACGGCAGCCCTCGACAGCCTTTCGCTCGTAGGCTCCATGCTCATCTTCTGCGTCGGCGTCAACCTCATCCGTCCTCAGACCTTCCGCACGGCCAATATGCTCCCCTCCGTCGTCATCGCCGTCATCTACGCCCTCCTGTTCTAAATCTATCAACGCAGCGGTATCTCGAACATCTGTTTGATGCTGTGCTATGATATGAGGTCACCGTAGCTGCGTTAGGAGAGGAGAAGCGGTGGCCGACCAGGACATCAAGATGCTCATCGAGCGCATTATGGCCGAGGCCCGGACCCATCAGTCCGCCCGCTTCTCAAACGAAATCTACGCAGACGAGCCGATTCTCAAAACCGGCCGACAGATGCAGAATTTCCTCCCCGACCAGTACCGTAAAATGCGCGAGATATCGCGCTGGCAGGATGACCCCAAAGGC
>CABUWR010000254.1 GCA_902495265.1 uncultured Collinsella sp.
TGTCTGATTATGCCTTCTACCAGCAAAAACAGACACTATTTCACCGCAACTCATTAAGGAGCTGATGGAAGCAGTTGCCAACAGAAGGTCAGTTGCCACCAGAAGGTCTATTCCAAGCGAGACTCCAGGCTCGACAGGCCGTTAAGAGTCAGGTCGTTGGCGACCGCCGAGACACGCTCAATGGGAACCGAGCCGCCCGACAGCGCCCACGTGCGGTAAATGCCGATAATACCCGAAAGTAAAAACGCCAGATAATAGTCGAACATCTCGTCCTTGAGGCCGTGGGGCAGCAAGTCGCGCTCGGCAATCTCATGCTCGAGTGGCACGCGCAAACGCGTCATAAAATCGTCGAGCGGGATGTTTTCAATCAACTGGCGATTGAGCACGAGGTTATTGCAAAGTGCCTCGTTGATGGTCTTAAAAAACGTTGCCGCCGCTCCGAGGGCACGCTCGTTCGTGTCGCCGTCTATGGAAGCAAGCGTTTTCTCGACCGAGTCGGCAATCATATCCACCACATCAACGGCGATGGCATCGAGCAGGCCGTCAACCGTACCGAAGTGTACGTAAAAGGTCTTGCGGTCGACATTCGCCTCACGCGCGATGGCACTCACCGTAATGTCGGCAAGCGGCTTATCCATCAACAGGCGCTCAAACGCAGACAGGATGGCATTGCGGCTGCGAACAATGCGGCGGTCGAGGCGCGGTTTGCTGGTGGCCATGGACGTGTCCCTTCAGAATGCAGGCATTCATCAACAGATGAGAGTTAATCTACGTAAGAGGATTATCCCCCATCCGGCACAAAAATGCCCGGCAACATGAAGAACGCACGACCAACTATTACGCCTTAGGGAGTTTCTTTTTGTTCAAAGCAGCCGGGGACACACGGATACCGTCGCCCGTCTGGCGCACATAAGCCTTATGCGCCGGTTTGGCGGCCCCAGAAGCCTTCTGAACATGCTGATTAGGATCCACGGTAACCGCATGCACAGGATGGGGCTTTGCAGGCTTAGAGGACGTCTGAGGCGTTCGTCCGAGCTTGCGCATCACGCGATCCCAGCGTGCATGGATGCTCTCGTTGTGAGCGCTCTTAAGGCCCAGCAGGGGCGCGGCCAAAATAGTCGGCGCGATAAACGTAATGAGGCGCCACAGCAGATAACCGGCGGTCGACGCCGATCCAAAGAAATGACCCAGGAACAGCGCGAAGCCACCCTCGGCACCGCCGGTGCCACCGGGCAGGGGAACAGCAGAGCTCAGGAGTTGAACAAAGGCGCTCGCGGCCATGACCGAGAAAAAGTCGACCTCGTGGTGGCCAAAGGCAAGCATCAGGAAATACGGCACGAGATAGAAAAACGCGAGCTGCAACATGGTGATAACCACCGTGAGCAGCATGGACGAAAAGTGACCGGCCGAAAGCTTGAACTTCTCGGAGAACGAGTAGATTTCGCCGTCGACAAACGTACGCCAGCCCTCGATCTTGATGGCCGAGACGCCCATTCGCTCGAGCCAATTGATGATGCAGTGCGCAACGCGCGTGACGGTCTTGGGCATGAGCGCGACGGCAAAGATGCCAATCAGAATGCAGCAGTGACCGCCAAAGCTAAAGACGCACAGCAGCGTCATGTCGCCATAGCGCTCGGCGAAAAACGGCATGCGGGCAAGCAGCAGAATGGCGCCCCAGGCAACGAGGCCAAACTGATACACGATAAAGCGCGTGAACTGCGTGGCACCGGCCTCGCCGACGTTTTGGCCTGCCTTGGTCAGGCGGTAAATCTGGGCAGGCGTGGAGCCCATCATCATGGGCGTTAGGTTGCCAAAGAAGATACCGCTCGCCTCGACCGAGATCAGGTCGCGAATGCCGACGGGCGAATTGGGATCGAGCCAGACGGCGATCGCATAGGCAACGATGCCAAAGAACAGGTACAGGAACATGCAAAAGCATGCAGCAACGAGCCACGGCGCTTGGACGCTCGACATGGCAGCCCAGAACTGTCCCATCTGACCGGTCACAATCAGATAAACGATATAGCCAACCAGCACGACGCCAATAAAAATGGCACCGCGACGTGCACTCTTGTTGTCATCGCCGCCCGAAGCCTCAACCTCGACCTGGGGCTTAGATGTATGCTGAGAGGACTCCTTCATGAGGCTCCTTCTGACCGTCCAAATATCTTGCATATTGTACCCGCAAGGGCCACAAGCAGAACGAAAAGCTATGGGCCAAATGGGAATTGCAGATGGTTTGCTCGGAAATAAAAAACCCGGACTTCCGCGAGAAGTCCGGGTCTCTAATTCATGGTAGCCCGTACCAGATTCGAACTGGTGATCTCCGCCTTGAGAGGGCGGCGTCCTAAACCGCTAGACGAACGGGCCATAA
>CABUWR010000255.1 GCA_902495265.1 uncultured Collinsella sp.
CGGCATCGAAGGCGATGTTGGCCGCGGGGCCGCGCTTGACCTCGTGAACCTCGTCGGTCGCGGTGGCGACGTCGGCAACGAGCGCAGCCAGGCGGCGCGGGCTCGAGATCACGCGGACCTCGCCGTGGGCCAGACCGGCCTCGTCGAGACCCTTGGCGATCATGGTGCCAAGCTGCTTGACGGCATTGTTCGGCGGTGCAGAGGGCATTTCCTCCGTACCGATCTCAAACAGGAAATCCTTAGCGTCTGCCATGGCTTACGCCACCTCGCCTTCCTGGTCGGCATTCTCGTTGACTCCGGCGACCTCGGCCATATAGGCCTCGCAGCACGCCTTGGCGACGGCGCGGACGCGCAGGATGTAGTTGGCGCGCTCGACTGCGGACAGCGCACCGCGGGCATCGAGCAGGTTGAAGGCATGGCTGCACTTCATGACGCAGTCATATGCCGGCAGCGGCAGCTTGCGCTCCAGGCAGGAGTGGCACTCGGCCTCGTAGTCGTCAAACTTCTGACGCATCATCTCGACGTTGGCGACCTCAAAGTTATAAGCGCTGAACTCGCGCTCGTTCTCCAGGAACACGTCGCCGTAGGTCATGGGCGTGCCGTCGGGCAGGTAGCTCCACACCAGGTCGTAGACCGAGTTGACGCCCTGGGCGTACATGGCGATGCGCTCCAGGCCATAGGTGATCTCGACAGGCACGGGGTCGACCTCGATGCCGCCCACCTGCTGGAAGTACGTAAACTGCGTGACCTCCATGCCATTGAGCCAGACCTCCCAGCCAAGGCCCCAGGCGCCGAGCGTCGGGCTCTCCCAGTCGTCCTCAACAAAGCGGACGTCATGGTCATTGGGGTCCAGGCCAATGGCGGCCAGCGAACCCAGGTAGAGCTCCTGAGCGTTGACCGGCGAGGGCTTGATGAGCACCTGGAACTGATAGTAGTGCTGCATGCGGTTGGGGTTCTCGCCGTAGCGGCCGTCGGCGGGACGGCGGCAGGGCTGCGCATAGCAGGTGCGCCACTCGGCGGGACCGAGCGAGCGCAGCGTGGTCGCGGTATGGAAGGTACCGGCACCGACCTCGGAGTCATAGGGCTGCATAATTACGCAGCCCTGCTCGCCCCAGTACTGCTGGAGGCGCAGGATGATGTCTTGGAAGGAAAGCGATGAAGCGTTCATGCCTCTTATATCCCCTCGTCGAAACGATTACACGGTTAGGTACTGTACTATAGCGGTTTTTAATCGATAGCGCCGATACGGTTGAGCGGCCAGTAGCGCACAAGCGCCACGGCAATCAAGTCGGAGCGGTCGACCGGGCCAAAGTAGCGGGAGTCAGCAGAGTTCTCGCGGTTGTCGCCCATCACCCACACACAGTCGTCAGGGACGGTGTAGGGATAGCTCACCTGAGCGCCGGGGGCTTGGACCGAAAGCGGCCAGCTCATGCCAGTCGTATAGTCCTCGTCGAGCGCCTGGCCATCGACGACGACCTTGCCGTCCTGCAGGTCGACCGTCTGGCCGGCCGTGGCAATAACGCGCTTTACCAGCACGTCATGCTCGGACGTGGCATCGGGGTTGTGGAACACCACGATATCGCCTTGCTTGACGGGCTGTCCGAGTTCGAGCGTCACCTTCTGCGCCAGAATCTGGTCTCCGATCTCGATCGTGGACTCCATGGAACCGGTAGGCACCACAAAGGGTTCGACCACAAACGAGCGAATCAAGAAGGTGGCGACCAGCGCGATTGCGACAACCACGACCCACTCAAACGCACCCTTTAGCACGGAATGCTGCGATGGAACCATTCTCACTCCTCGCTCTGCGAAAACGAAGCGTCCAGGATCTCCTGCGCGTACGCGCGCTCATTGGGCGTAAGACGTGCCGTCTCGATAAGATCGGGACGCCAACGACAGGTACGCTCGATGGCGTTTTTGCGACGCCAGGCATCGACCTTGGCGTGGTCGCCGCTTACGAGCACCGGCGGCACGCCCTCGCCATTGAACTCGGCGGGGCGGGTGTACTGCGCGTACTCGAGCAGGCCACCGTCCTCAGCGGTCGAGAAGGACTCGTCCACGTTGCTCATCTCGTCGCCCAAGGCTCCGGGAATGAGCCGTACGACGGCATCGGCTACGACCATAGCGGGCAGCTCGCCGCCCGTGAGCACGTAGTCGCCGATCGATAGACGCTCATCGGCATACGCATATGCGCGCTCATCGACGCCCTCGTAACGGCTGCACACAAACAACAAGCGCTCGCTTTTGAGCAGGCGCTCGGCCACATGCTGCGTAAAGGGCTCGCCGCAGGGGGTGAAGAACACCACGGTGGGCTTGGGACCCTCGGAGCTGATGGCCTCGATGGCCTCGGCAATGGGCTCGACCTTCATGAG
>CABUWR010000256.1 GCA_902495265.1 uncultured Collinsella sp.
AGCTCGAGCTTCTGGGTTTTAGGCTGAGCCTGGTCCTCAAAGTCCATGTAGGCAAGGCCGCCCAGGCATACAGCGGCCTGGTCCATCAGACCGCAGGGCTTGCCGTAATAGTTGTTCTCGGTGCGCTGGCTCATCTGGGCGAGCGCGACGGGCTCGATGGCGGGTGCGCCCCAGAGGGTTTCCATGGCGCGGCCGTACGCCGCTTCGACGGCAGCGGAGCTCGAAAGGCCGCCGCCCGAGGGGACGGAGCAGGTGAAGGCGAAGTCAAAGCCCTGGGGCTCAACGCCCAGAGCGGCGATTTCGTGGGCCATGCCGCGGACGAGGCTCGCGGACGTGCCCTTCTCGGACTCCTGAACGTCTAGCGTGTCGAGCGTGATCTCAAACGTGGGATAGCCCTCGTCGGCGACGCGGACCTTGTTGGAGTCGGTTGCCACGGCGATGCCGTCGACAGCGACATCGAGCGAGCCGGCGATGACGTGTCCGCCCTCGTGGTCGGTGTGGTTGCCACTGATCTCGGAGCGGCCGGGCGCGTGCACATAGAGCACTTGGCGATCGCCGATGGGCTCAAACTCCTCCTCAAACAGCTTGGTGAGCGTGGCGAGTGTCTTTTCGTCGGGGGTGGTCATGGGAGTCCTTTCCTTGGCGCGCGAGGGTAAGTTTTGCGTCATTATGAGTACGTTAACAACATGAAGCGGCATGAACCAAGTGTTCACGATACCGCACGTTACGGGCTATGTTAACGTACTCATAACACAACGCTTGTCACTTTTTGAGAATCTGGTAATCGGTAGAAATACAGCCGTGAACGGTACTGCTGTATGGACTTATAAAGCAGAAGAGTTGCGGATTGAAAAAGTAGAGTACGTTAACATGCGTCCGACGATAGCGGGCCTCGGCGCGGGGTGTGTTTCTGCCCGGGCCGGCATGCACGCTATTCAGATCTCGCAAGGGTGAAGGTGATCCTGTGGCAAGGCGCCCGTCCAACGATACAGGTACGCGTCCGGTCTCCATGGCCGACGTCGCCCGCGCTGCTGGCGTTTCGCAGCAGACGGTTTCGCGCGTCGCCAACGGTTTGTCCAACGTTAACGAGCAGACGCGCCAGCGCGTGCAGGCCGCTATGCAAGAGCTCGGCTTTCGTCCGAGTTATGCCGGTCGCTCGCTGCGCGACGGTCGATACCATTCGGTTGGCCTATGCGTCAACGATGTCACCAAGTTTGGCAACCTCTCAATGATCGACGGCATCGCCAGCGCTGCTCGCGAGCATAATTGTGCCATCACGCTGGTCGAGATGTCCAAGACTGAGGAGTTTTCGCTTGCCGAGGCCACGCGTCGTATGGCCGCATTGCCGGTGGACGGCATCATCATCGGCATGAGCCGCATGGCGCCCGATTTTGAGACGTTTGATCCACTGCCGGGCATTGGCACGGTCATCGTTACCATGTACGCGCACCCGCGGGTGACCACGGTCGACTCCGATCATTATGGCTGCTCGCTCTTGCTTATGGATCACCTGTTTGAGCTGGGGCACGAGCAGATTCGCTATATTGGCGGCCCGTCGTTCTCGGTCGACGAACAATTTCGTCGCGCCGGTTGGCAGGATGCACTCGAGCGTAAACACATCGAGCCGGCAGAGCCGCTCGAGGGCGACTGGTCTGCCAACAGCGGCTACGAGGCCGGCAGGCACCTGGCCGAGCACGATCACACCATGACGGCGATTTACGCGGCAAACGACCAGATGGCAAACGGCGCAATTGCGGCGCTGCGCGATAGCGGCCTGCGTGTGCCCGAGGACGTGAGCGTGGTGGGCGTCGACGATTCGCTCGATGATTTTGTGGCACACAACGAGCTCACGACCGTGCGATTCGATCTACATCAGCGCGGACGCGAGGTGTTTGAGCATGCGGTTCCCGAGGCGGGTACGGCGGGCAAAACCGTTGCCATTCGTATTCCCGGCCAACTCATTATTCGACATAGCACGGCGATACCGCGCTCATAGTTTGCGCAGGTAAACGGCGATTTATCGTATTTCAATAACAATCGGTATGGATGCTGGCAGATAACAGTTGGGATACTGCCGAGTGTTATGATAGACGGGTTCTTTTGTCTATCTAGGAGGCTTTGCCTGATGGAGATCACCAAGGATATCCGCTACATCGGTGTCGACGATCACGACATTGACCTGTTCGAGGGCCAGTACGACGTGTCCGAGAACGGCATGGCATACAACAGCTATGTTATCTTGGGCGATAAAATCGCTGTCGCCGATTCGGTCGACGCTGGCTTTGTCGACGAATGGCTCGGCAACCTCGAGGCCGCGCTCGACGGCCGTACGCCCGACTACCTGATCGTCCATCACATGGAG
>CABUWR010000257.1 GCA_902495265.1 uncultured Collinsella sp.
AACTTCGAGCATTTCGATGAGTTCGACTGTGCGGAGCATCTCGCGCTGACGGCATCCGCGACCGTCGACCGAAGCCTCACCCATCTGGTTATCGTAAGGGTCCTCGCGCATGCCGTCGAAAGAGGGCTCAAACTCTGCCTGGAATCGATTGTTGGCCACCATACGCCACGGGTCGAGATTGCCAAAGTAGTGACGGCGGCGCCACTCCTCCCCCATCCTGCGTGCCGAGGAACCAAACGATACGTCGGCGTTAAGCCAACCGGTCTGTGGCGTATAGAACTCAGCCCAATCGTGCGGCCCCACCGAATCGGGCGCAACATACAGGCCACTCTGCCAACGGGCAGGAACGCCCGCGATGCGGCACATGGTGATAAACGTGAGCGCCATAACGCCGCAATCGCCGCGGAGCGAATGCGCGCAGTCATCGGCAATAGATCCCAAAAGCAAGTACGGCGGCTGATAGCGATAGTCGATATGCTGTGTCAGGTAATCATAGATAGCACGAGCGCGATCGAGCGGATCCTCGAGCCCGTCAATAACACGCTCCGTCAACTGTCGCAGGTACGGCGTAAACGCAATGTGCGGACGGTCCTCGGAAGTGTCCTCGGGCAGCGGCGTGTCCATGCATGTATGCGATGGGAGCGCGCCACCATAGATATCGCAATAGGCAGCATTAATGTGATAACGATAGGTTACCGAGAATGAATGTGCAGTCGAAGATGTCCAAGAGGCAGTGCGAGCCGAAACGTTTTCAGAGGCAACATTCCCCTCCGACGTCATATCGAGAACCTCGATATGAGACTGTTGATGACAGGCGGCGGCAACGGGTAGCCACGCGCGAACAGCTTCTCCCTTCAGAGCCCCGGGGACAGACACGGATGCCTTGAGCGTGATGACGCGAGTCAACCCGTTTTGCGACTCCATCTCCCTGAGCATCTGGTTACGCAGCGCGATGCCGTCCGTAGAATCGGGACGCAGACCCGGAACCTCCTTGGGGTACACGCGAAGCGAATCAAGGAAGTTGTCGAGAACGAACAGCTCGCCATCGATAAAGCGCCAGTCAATACGCTTACGATCAATCAGGTCGTCAAACTGCTCTTCGGTAAACTCTGGCCACTCCTCGCGAATCATCGCAATGGCTCGATCACGCGACACCGAAAAATGAAGCGGTGTCTCGAGCATGCGATACCGCTCGGCACGAACACAAGCAGCCAGCGAAGGCTCAGGGTTCTGCTCCAAAAGGCGATCGCAAGCAGCAACAGCCTGCGTCAAATACCCGGCATCCTTAAGACGAAGAATCTCGGGCGGCAGACCAATATCGAGATGACGAAAATCATCACAACAAACATCAACAGAGCAACCAACAGGACCCTCGTCAATAACCTTCCTATCCGAAGGCAGCACATCAATAACAGCCATACCAAACTCCAAGTCATTAGAACTCTCGAAGCCCATTGTAGCGAGATAAAAAAGAAAGCCCCAACAAAGGAGCCATCAACGCCGCTGAACGGTAGTCAATAAATAAATTCAGCCCAGTAACCCTGTAGCGAGTTAACAAAGGAGGCCCCGTTTCCCCGGAGCTGATTCCGTCGCGCGACTTCTGGCAAAGCCAGGTGAGCGCGAGGGAAACAGCGTAGGGGAAACGGGGCCTCCGACGGGAAGTTAAACCGCTACTTACGCCTTGTTGACGGAGCCAAACTCCTCCATGAGCTCCTTGGTGCGAGCAACGATGTTGTCACGACCAGGCTTGAGGAGCTTGCGGGGATCAAAGCCCTTGCCCTGCTGATCCTTGCCAGCCTCGATGTACTCGCGGACGCCCTTGGCGAAGACGAGCTGCAGGTCGGTGTTGACGTTGATCTTGGAGATGCCCAGGGAGATGGCCTTCTTGATCTGATCCTCGGGGATGCCGGTGCCACCGTGCAGAACGAGGGGCAGGTCGCCGGTCTGGGCCTTGATCTCGCCCAGACGCTCGAAGGAAAGGCCAGCCCAGTCGGCGGGATAGACGCCGTGGATGTTGCCGATGCCGCAGGCGAGGAAGTCGACGCCCAGGTCAGCAATCTGCTTGCACTCAGCAGGATCAGCGAGCTCGCCGCTGGAGGTCACGCCGTCCTCGGTGCCGCCGATGCCGCCGACCTCGGCCTCGATGGACATGCCCTTGGAGTGGGCAAGCTCAACGAGCTCCTTGGTGCGGTCGAGGTTAAGCTGGAAGGTCTCCTCGTGAGAGCCGTCATACATGATGGACGTGAAGCCGGCCTCGATGCACTTGAAGCAGTCCTCGTAAGAACCGTGATCGAGGTGAAGGGCGACGGGAACGGTAACGCCCGTGGCCTCGACGGCAGCCTTGACCATGTCGGCGC
>CABUWR010000258.1 GCA_902495265.1 uncultured Collinsella sp.
GCCGCCGCCGTCAAGGCGCTGCGCGAGTTTGGCCCCTTTGATTCGTTTAAGGTGTACGCCAAGCGCTCCAATACCGACTATGAGCTCACCTCGATTGATATCAATCGTCAGGTGGGCGAGGTACTGTGCGAGGCCTTCCCCGATAAAAAGGTTCAAATGCACGACCCCGATGCGATGGTGCACGTACTGGTGGTCCAGGGTAGCGTTTACGTGTACGCGCGCTCCGAGCGCGGCGTGGGCGGTCTGCCGGTGGGCTCCGCCGGCAAGGTCGTGACGCTTCTGTCGTCGGGCATCGATTCTCCGGTGGCGACCTGGATGCTCGCGCGTCGCGGCGCGGTGTGCGTGCCGGTACATTTCTCCGGTCGTCCGCAGACGCCCGATACGAGCGAGTATTTGGTGCAGGACATCATCCGCGCGCTTGAGCCGGGTGTCCAGATCGGCCGTCTGTACGTGGTGCCGTTTGGCGATTGCCAGCGTGAGATTTCCGTCACCTGCCCCAGCAACCTGCGCGTGATCATGTATCGCCGCATCATGTATTCGGTTGCCGAGCGCATTGCACATATCGAGGGCGCCAAGGCCATCGTGACCGGCGAGTCGCTCGGTCAGGTTGCCTCCCAGACGCTCGAGAACATCATGGCCGTCAACGAGGCTGTGAAGATTCCCGTGTTCCGTCCGCTCATCGGGTCCGACAAACAGGAGATCATTGCACGCGCTCAGGAGATCGGCACATTCGATATTTCCACTGAGGCAGCGCCCGACTGCTGCACGCTCTTTATGCCGCGCCGTCCCGAGACGCACGCCAAGCTCGATGCCGTGCACGAGGCCTGGGAGCTGTTCGACCACGAGGAGATGATCGAGCGACTGCTTAAGCAGACCGAGTATATCGACTTTTCCAGCAACACGTATAAGGCCCCTAAGACCTTAAAACGCAAACATTCGGAGCTTGCTCCGCGTGAGATTTACCAAGATCACGAGTAATTGCCTGCATAGACCGACGATGCGCCTGTATCGTCGGTCTTTTGCTATCTGGTCAAATGATGTCAAGATGTTCATTCGCTGACGTGTGACTGAATAAATGGACACTTTTCCGCAAGGTTTTGGTCGGTATTTGGTTTGACCGTCAAAATTGGTTTGTCCATGCGGTTCGTTTTGCTGCGTTTTCCTGACACGATGGTGCTGGGAGGTTTTGCTATGGCGCAGCGCGAACAACATGAACGGGTCAAAAAGATGGACCGCTGGGCGGGCAAGTTGCTCGGGCATAAAGCGGTGGTGGTGGCGATTCTGGTTGTCATTGCCGCCGCGAGCGGTTTGGCGATGGCAAGTTTTGGCGGCCACTCCAGTGGCGTGTCGTTTGAGCGTAGTGATGAGGCGAGCGTCTCGGATGTGCACGGGGCCGGGGATGCGTCTTCTGATGTTGCCGATGAGTCGTCTGCCAAGAGTTCTTCTACTGCCGAGGTGTACGTCGATGTTGATGGGGCCGTTGCGAGGCCTGGCGTGTACCGGCTCAAAGATGGGGCGCGGGTGTCCCAAGCGATCGATGCAGCCGGAGGGCTTACGGCCGACGCGGATGTTACAGGGCTTAACCGTGCGTCCAAGATCACGGATGGTCAAAAGATTTATGTGCCGACGGTGGGGGAGCAACAGGCGGCTGCGGCGGTCGGCGGGGCCGAAAGTAGTGCTGCCACGACCCCTGGTGCGGGGTCTTCGTCGGGTCTCGTTAACATCAATACGGCGAGCGCGGCGGAACTGCAGACGCTTTCGGGCATTGGGCCTTCTATGGCTCAGTCGATTATCGATGAGCGGACAAAGAACGGTGCTTTTGCCTTAGTCGATGACCTGATGCGCGTATCGGGAATCGGTGAGAAGAAGCTCGCCAAAATCAAAGATTGCATCTGCGTATGAGCGCGCCCGAGCGCGAGCACGTGATGCCTCCGCGGCCCCTCATACCATGGACGATGGCCTTGTGTGCCGGCCTGTGCGTTGGCTGTGTCTTGGTGCTCAACGTGGCCGCCGATGCGATACTGGGGGAGCAGACATCGGCGGTCGGACCGCTTGTAGTTATTTCGGTTGCGGTGTCGCTGTGCATGGTGCTGGCTCGATCTTGTGAGCGACTTGTCCTGTGGAAACGTTGGCTATATGCCGCAGCTATCGGTTTGCTGGCGGGCTCGATTGTTTCGGCGTGGTGGGCTGTGGGTGCGCTAAGTGCTACGAAGGCGCTCGACGGCAGGGCGGCGAGCAGCCTTGAATTTGTGGTGCAGGGAGATCCGTCCATAAACGATGGGACGTATTCCTACACCTGCGAAACATGCGTGGACGGTAGGAGCGTGGGTGA
>CABUWR010000259.1 GCA_902495265.1 uncultured Collinsella sp.
CGATGCGCGCCACCTCGCCCAGAACCACACCCGAGCGCATGGCCTCGCGCGTGTTGCGGCCGATGACGTGTGTCGGCGCCGAGGGCTCAACCTGGGGTAGACGCGCTGCTGCCGCCGAAAGCGAGCGGGCGCCGAGCGCCAGACCGGGCGCGATGACGCCGCCGACAAAGGTGCCGTGCGCGTCGATCACCTCGATATTGGTCGTCGTGCCCAGGTCGATCACAATGCACGGCGAGCCGTAGACGGCGCGGGCCGCCACGGCATCGGCGATGCGGTCGGGGCCGATCTCGGCCGGGTCATCGTAATGCACGGGTATGCCGGTCTTAAGTCCCGGCCCCACGGTGAGCACGCGCCCCGTGCAGGTACGGGAAAGCGCTGCCTTCCACGGGCGCTCGAGCGCCGGGACCACGCAGCTCAGCACAGCAGCCGCGGGCACAAGCGCACCCGGCATGCCCGCATCGGCCGCCAGTGCGGCCATGACCTGCACGAGACGCATGCGCGCCTCGTCTGCTGTGATGCTCGACGGCGTGGTGATCTCGCACGTCGCAAGCGGGCATTCCTGCGCCGCTGCCGAATCCTCGGCAAACAGGCCAAAGCGAATGAACGTGTTGCCCACGTCGACCGTCAATATATATGCGCACCCATCAAGCATCGTCGGCGCTCCTTTCGTCTGCCCAGCAGTATATCGCCTACCTAAACCAGTCATCCCAAAATGACTAGCTTGCGGCTATACTGGTGCGCGGTCGTTTGCGAGCTCACGCGGCGGCCCTTGGTAACCCGACTTCCCGCGCCGTATCCGTAACGGCGCTCCCGGGGGAAGCGGATATACGCAAAGGAGTTCTATATGAGCAATCCCTCGAACCGCGCTTCGATGCGCGGGCAACTCACGCTGCGCGGCGTCGTCATCGGCGTCCTTGGCTGCGTGATTATCACGGCAAGCTCGGCCTATACCGCCCTCAAGATGGGCGCCCTCCCCTGGCCGATCATTTTCGCTGCCGTCATTTCGCTGTTCTTCCTGAAGCTCATGGGCAACGCCAGCCTCAACGAGGCCAACGTCACCCACACCATCATGTCCGCGGGCGCCATGGTCGCCGGCGGCCTGGCGTTTACCATCCCGGGCGCCTGGATGCTGGGCTATGCCGACCAGATTAGCTGGCTCGACATGTTTATCGTGGCACTCGCCGGCACTATCCTGGGCCTGCTGGCCACGGCACTCATCCACCGTCACTTTATCGTGGACGCCGCGCTGGAGTTCCCCACCGGCAACGCCGCAGCTCAGACCTTGCGCGCCACCGAGGCCGGCGGCAAGACCGGCAAGCAGCTCTTTGGCTCTATGGCCATCGCAGGCATCTACAGCGTGCTTCGCGACGCTCTGGGCGTGGTGCCTAGCATGCTGTGCACGCTCAATATCCCCGGCGTGACCTTTGCCATCTATAACTCGCCCATGTTGCTGTCCATCGGCTTTTTGGTAGGCTTCGCCCCCGTCGCGTTCTGGTTTGCCGGCGCGCTGCTGGGCAACTTTGGCATCATCGTCGGCGGCACCGCTGCCGGTCTGTTCGATGTTGTGACCGCGCAGGGCATCGTCAAGTCCCTGGGTATGGGTCTTATGATGGGCTTTGGCGTCGCCGTCGTCCTCAAGGACATCCTGCCGCAGGTCGCCGGTATCGTCCGCGGCCTCGCCGCCGACAGCTCCACCGACACCGACGAGCAGTCGCTCATCTCGGGCTCTCTTAAGCTCGACGCCGGCATCATCGGCCTGGGCACCGCAGCCATCGCCGTGATCGTTGCCATCGCGCTCGACCTTGGTCCCGTCCCGGCCGTCATCGTCACGCTGTTCACCTTTGTCACCACCATCATGAGCGCGCAGAGCTGCGGCCAGACGGGTATCGACCCCATGGAGATCTTTGGCCTCATCGTCATGCTCATCGTGGCAGCCTTCGCGCAGCTCGCGCAGGTCAAGCTGTTCTTTATCGCCGGCATCGTGGCCGTAGCGTGCGGCCTTGCGGGCGACGTCATGAACGACTTTAAGGCCGGCGCCGTGCTGGGCACCAACCCGCGCGCACAGTGGGTCGGCCAGGCCATCGGCGGCATCGTGGGCGCCCTGGTCGCCGCCGCTGTCATGGTCGCGCTCGTCACCGCCTATGGTCCGGACGCCTTCGGCCCCGACAAGAGCTTCGTTGCCGCGCAGGCAAGCGTGGTCGCCACCATGGTCTCGGGCATCCCGAGCGTGCCGTGGTTCGCAGGCGGCTTTATCGCCGGCATCGTCATGTACTGGCTCGGCATTCCGGCCATGATGATCGGTCTGGGCG
>CABUWR010000260.1 GCA_902495265.1 uncultured Collinsella sp.
CGCTGCACCTGTCCACCACCGTCACGCGCGTGATCGGGCACGACCGCGTGGAGGCCGTCGAAGTGAGTCGGGTCGATGAGCGCCTGGCACCCATTCCGGGGACCGAGCGAGTTGTTCCGTGCGACACGCTGCTGCTTTCGGTGGGCCTGATTCCCGAGAACGAGCTTTCGGTTGCCGCAGGCGTGGAGCTTGACCCGCGCACGCGCGGCGCCGTGGTGGACCAGAGCCTGCAAACGGGCGTGCCGGGCATCTTTGCCTGTGGCAACGTGCTGCACGTGCACGACCTGGCCGACAACGTGACGACCGAGTCCGAGCGCGCCGGTGTGGCTGCGGCGGCATGGGCGTTGGACGGCGACGCCGGGGCGAGCGCTGCGGACACGGCCTGCGAGCTCACGGTCTCCCCCGCCGGCATCGCAGGCTACGCACTGCCAGGCCGCATTACGACCGTCGGGCTCACTAAGCTCAACTTCCGTGTACGCCGACCGGTCGACGGCGCCCGCGTGCGCATTCTTGCAGGCGACAAGGAGCTGTTTGCAGGAAAGGTCCGCCCGTTTAAACCGAGCGTAATGGAAAGCTTCCCGCTGCCGGCAAAAGTGATTCAGCGCGCACTCGACCTGGGTGTTAGCGAGATTGTCCTGTCCGTTGACCCTATTGAGGAGGCGTAGAGTCATGAGCACAAACGCGATTGAAACGCTGCAGTTCAACTGCACCACCTGCCCATCCGAGTGCCTCCTGACCGTGGAGGTCGAGCGCAGCCCAGACGGCGCCGTGGTAGAGGTGCGCTCCGTAACCGGCAACAGCTGCCCGCGCGGTGATAAGTTCGCACATCAGGAGCTCACCTGCCCCATGCGCGTGCTCACCACCACGGTGGCCGTATCCGGTGGCGATGAGGCGCTGCTGCCCGTGCGCACGGCCGAAGCCATCCCGCCGGCACTCCATGCCCAGGCCATGGACCTCATTCGCGGCCTAGTCATCGACGCCCCCATCCGCATGGGCGATGTAGTCCTCCCCAACCTCCTAGACACCGGTACCGACCTCATCGCCAGCATGGACATCGACCCTGCCTAGGTAGCTCATTTGGGACGGGGCTCTTTTAGCTACCCCGCAATCCACCCCGCCCCCCTCAATTGCGGTGAAATAGTTCCTGATTTCCGCCAAACCCCGGCATCCGGGAACTATTCCACCGCAACTATCTTTGGAATTGGTATTTAGCCTGTGCCTACTTTAGTGCCATTTCAAAACTATGCCGGATTACGAGGCTAATTCGGAGACCCCCATCCATACCGGCAATTTTCGATTTTTGATAAGCCGTCTACCTGCGGTTTTAATTTCACAGTTTTTCCTATGGTCAAGTAACACAGGTCCAGCCCCGTAATCCGCCATACTTTTGAAACCAGCCCATTTGGGACGGGCCTCTAATGACTACTTTTGCCCGAACGTTCGCCAGGCTGGCCATGCCAAGGAGTGTCCCAAAGTGCCGGCATAAAAGGAACGTCCCTAACTGCCGGGCATGGGATACCATGGTGGCAACCTAGCGAAAGGACGATGTATGGCACATGTCGACAACCAGCGTGTGGCGCGCGTGCTCGATGCGCTCGAGGCCCAGCACCCCGACGCGCAGCTGCTTGTGAACGACCCGTGGTCGATCTACTATCTGACCGGCTTTTATGCCGATATGTTCGAGCGTTTTTGTGGCGTGCTGCTCGCGCGCGATGACGAGCCCGTGATCTTGGTCAACGCTCTGCATCAGCTGCCCGAGTACGACAATGCCCGCGTGGCCTACCACAACGACACCGACGTCGTGACCGACGCAATCGCACGCGAGGTCGATCCGACCAAACCGCTCGGTATCGACACCGTCATGCGCTCCGGCTTTTTGATGCCCCTGATGGATCGTCACGCCGCGAGCGAGTTCTTCCTGGGTGACTTTGCCGTCACCGCCGCACGCACCCACAAGGACGAAGCCGAGCAGGAGCTCATGCGCATGTCCTCGGCCGCCAACGACGCCGTGATGGCCGACGCCATCAAGCTCGTTCACGAGGGCGTAACGGAGCGCGAAATTGCCGACCAGATGCTCGGCCTGTACCGCAAGCACGACTGCGAGGGCTTTAGCTTTCCTCCCATTGTGAGCTTTGGCGCCAACGCCGGCGACCCGCATCACGAGCCCGACGGCACCGTACTCAAGCGTGGCGACGTGGTGCTGTTCGACATTGGCGGGCGTCGTCGCAACTACTGCTCGGACATGACGCGCACGTTCTTTTGGGGTGAGCCGGACGAGGAGACGGCACGCATCTACGACATCGTACG
>CABUWR010000261.1 GCA_902495265.1 uncultured Collinsella sp.
GTAGAAGGAGTTCATCGGGCCCATGGGTCCAAGCGTGGCGATGACGAGCATGGCCAGGTACAGAAGCATGTTGATACCCTTAAGGCAGGCAAGCGCGGGAACCGGGCTCTTAACAAACTCATGCCAGTCGAGAATGGTGCCGAACGAGTAGATGCAGACCATGTAGAAGCCGCCGGCGGCCAGCAGGGCCAGGGAGATGATCTTGCCGAACTTGTTCCAGTTGAGGCCCTCGGCTGCCTCCTCAGCCTGCTGGGGAATGGTGTCGAAACCGGCGTAGAAGAACGGAGTCAGAACCAGGACCGACACGATGCCGGCGAACAGGCTGGTGCCCTCGGTAGCGGACTTGCCGCCGCCAGCGCCGGCGACCTGGGAGAACACGGGCATGGCGTTGTCCGGCGAGCCGGTGAACAGCGAGACGCCCATGGCGAGCAGCATGCCGCAGAGCAGGGCCTTGGTCAGGAAGGCCTGGAGCTTGGCGGCCGAGCTGGCACCGCGGAAGTTGAGGAAGATGACGTAGGCTGCGAAGCCGAGCGCGATCAGCGTCGGGAACAGGTAAACGTCGGCGCCCAGGATGGTGTAGAGCTTGACGGCGCGCAGCCACTCAAGACCGGGCAGGCTGCCGAACATCTCGGACACGAGGGTCGAAATGGCGATGGCCTCCCACGGGCACAGGATACCGTTGCCCAGGGCCAAAAGCCAACCGGTGATGTAGCTCAGCGTACGGCCAAAGCTACGATCGACATACTCGACGATGCCGCCCGAGATGGGGATAGCAGCCGTGAGCTCACCGAAAACAGCTCCGACGGGCACGAGGAAGATTGCACCCAAGAGGAATGCGATCATAGCGGGAACGGGACCGCCGCCCACGACCATCCAGTCGCCGACCTGCAGAACCCAACCGGTACCGATGATGGCACCGAAACCGATGGTGAAGAAGTTCCAGAGCGAAAGCGTTTTCTTCATGCCGCCGTTATCCTCGACTGCAACTTCTGCGTTCTTGTCCGCCATTGTTCCCCTCCTTTCCTTTTTGACGCCCCTTGACGTCACCCCTTGCGCGGTCTTTTTTGCCGCGCTCTTTTATTTCGTGGCTTTAAGATACGGCCTTGGCGCAGCACGGCCGCCCATGGCTCGACCGAAGGCCGAACTCGCATATGAGCGGTGCCGTTTTTGGGACGAACGGTACGGTTTGCCGCTCATTGTTGCCGCCCGTCCGACGGGCGCACGCTCATCGGACGCATAGAGAGATGTTTTTGAGGCCGTGTGTTTTGCGCCTTTCGTACCGTTTACCGAGCTTTTGACGCGCAGACCCATTTGTTGCACATCTTTTTTGTAGGATAGACAGGTTATACATGAGACAAGGCGGTGCGAATGGCATACGGATACAACGACGGTGATCAACGGCGACAAAGCGTTCGCCTTGCTGGCCGTACCACGCCGACGCCCAGAAGTGCCACGAGCAGCAATCCGCAACGCGCTCAAGAACAACCCAGGCCTTCGTCTCGGCAGCAGGCAAGCAGAACGCGGCAGAGTGGCCGTCCGAGCACGGGCACAAGCGCGCAGCAAGATAGCCGCTTGGGCGCGCGCACTCGACAGCGTCAGGCCGAGGTTCCGCAACTGCGCCGCAACGGCGTACGTCAGCCCGGCATCCATATCAACCGCTTCTTTTCGCATCCCCAAGGCGAACGCGACGGCAAGCCTTACCGCTCGACATCGCACGTGAATGCCCCCGCCCTGCCGGCTCGTCGACTTCGCCTCGCACTGTGCTCTATCCTTACCTGTCTGGTCTTTGTGCTTATGAGCTCCTGTGTGTCCCACGGCTCGGCCGGTCTCGGTCCCACCGCCGAGGACAAGCTGCTCAAGGCCCCCGTCGCGCCCGGTTATTCTTTCGCCTTTTCGACCCCGCGCTCGCAATGGCAAGCCGGCACGATGCCCCATATCTATCAGATCGACCCTGCATGGTCGGAGCTGCCTTACGCCGGCGGCACCATCCGCCAAAATGCCTGCGGGCCTACGTGCCTCACCATGGTCTATATCTTTAAGACGGGACGCACCGATATGACCCCCGTCGATATGTGCGCGCTTTCCGAGGCGGGCAATTACGCCCCCACCGGTGCAACCGAATGGTCGTTTATGACGAGCGGCGTATGGCAGTTGGGACTTAACGGAACGGAGCTCCATAACGATCGCGACTCGATGACTCAGGCGCTGCGTTCGGGCTCGCCCATCATCGCATCGGTTCGTCCCGGCACCTTTACCAACGTGGGCCACTACATTGTGCTTTACGGTATTGACGACGCCGA
>CABUWR010000262.1 GCA_902495265.1 uncultured Collinsella sp.
ATCCTGGCGCAAAAAGACTCCTGCTCCCCCGCCTTAAACACCAAGTGAAGTGTCACGGCATCCGCGTAATCGGTATCCGAAACCTTGGCACCCGAATCCTGCGCCAAGCGAAGCACCTGCTCGTACTGCGGATAGGCCACATGCACGTCAACAGGCACGACGCTCGTCATCTCGACGATCTGCCCGGCCTCCCGAGCCGCGGCCACCGCCGCTTGCGTCGCCGCGGTATAGGCGCGTACCAAGCCACCAGGCCCCAACAGCGTGCCACCAAAATAGCGCGTCACTACGCAGCAAACATTTTTGAGCCCCGCGCCGCGCAACACCTCGAGCGTCGGCATACCGCTCGTGCGGCTCGGCTCACCGTCATCGCTTTGACGCTCGCGTCCATCGACCAAAATCCACGCGGGAACATTGTGTCGAGCGTCGTAATGACGTTTGCGAACGGTCTCGATAAAGGCATTCGCCTCATCCTCGGACTCAATATGGACCAGCTGGGCAATAAACCGGCTCTTGCGGTCCACAAATTCGCCCGAAGCCTCAATATTCGATTGCAGAGTAAAATAGCTGTCCAACAAAGCCCCTCAACAACAAGCAAAGCAACAAACAGCCTCAATAATACGGCAGAAACCGTACCGTTGCCCTCGCCAACAAGAACGGAAACGCCAATGATGCCGTCACCAATAGCGAGAACCCGTCAGCGCGAGCAAGGTGCCTTGAAAGTCGAGATTGCAACAAAAAAGAGGCTGTCGATGATCAGGCAAAGACAGCGAGACGGCGTCAGCTGAGTCGATTTGGCCCAAAAGAGGAGGGAGCACGCCTTATGGCGGCGACCGACGAATGAGCGCCAAATCGGCCAGCTGACGCCGTCGCAGCGTCAACAAAGTGCCGAGTGGGCTTGTAAGCCGGGTTCTGTCGTGAACGGTCATTTATCTTGTCTGCACGTTACCGTGCAGTTCCACGCACGCTACCCGAACGCGGACCGGGCCGGCCCATAGCGTTCCTATTCGCGCTTGCTCCGGATGGGGCTTGCCAAGCCGCCGTGTTGCCACGACGCTGGTGGTCTCTTACACCACCGTTTCAGCTTTTCCCTTTACGCCTTGCGGCGCAGGTGGGAGTCTTCTTTTCTGCGGCGCTTTCCGTCGGATCACTCCGCCCGGCCGTTAGCCGGCATCCCGCCCTCTGGAGCCCGGACTTTCCTCACGCGTGCTGCAAGCAGCACATCGCGCGACCGTCTGGCCCACTCAGCAGTGCAAGAGTGTAACACACCGTTGCCGCAGGCAATGGCACAACGCAAACGCTCGACACGATAAACCAAGAACCGCCATGCGCTACAATGGTCCTGTCGATGGGCAACGTCGTCAGTCGAGACGCGACCGCGCTCCACACCCCTCCGTCTACTCGGTGTGTTCCCGCCTCCTCCCCGAGGCGGGATGTCGGCATTTTTCATGCACTGACAACCCAATAGCCTGTGGACAGCCCGGGCAGCATCGCGCATCTCGGCACCAAATGCAAAAAGGGACCCGTCCATTGCGGACGGATCCCTTAAAACAAGTGATCGTCAAACCGATTTACTCGGCGTCGGTCTCCTCGTCCTTCTTCTCGGAAGGCAGCGGGGTAACCTCGATCTCGACGCCCAGAGTCTCAGCAGCAGACTTCATGGACAGGGAGATACGACGACGGTCGAGGTCAATCTCCATGACCTTGACCTGAACCTTGTCGCCCACGTGGGTGACCTGAGAAGGCTGGTCGACGTGCTTGTTGGCCATCTCGGAGATGTGCACCAGGCCCTCGATGCCCTCGCCCAGGTCGACGAAAGCGCCGAACGGGACAAGCTTGGTCACAGTGCCCTCGACGATAGCGCCGACGGGGTACTTCTTGACCAGTGCGCGCCACGGATCCTCGGTGGTCTGCTTGAGACCCAGGGAGATGCGCTCGCGGTTGAGATCGACGTCGAGAACCTCGACCTCGACCTCCTGGCCGACCTTGACAACCTCGGAAGGATGGTTGACGTGGTTCCAGGAGAGCTCGGAGATGTGGATGAGGCCGTCGATACCGCCGAGGTCGACGAAGGCGCCGAAGTCGACGATGGAGGAAACGGTGCCCTGGAGACGCATGCCAGACTTGAGCTTGGACAGGATCTCGGAGCGCTCGGCCTTACGGGACTCCTCGAGCACGACGCGACGGGAGAGGACGACGTTGTTGCGGTTGCGGTCCATCTCGATAACGCGGGCCTCGATGCGGGTGCCCATGTAAGAGGTGAGGTCCTTGACGCGACGGAGGTCGACGAGGGAAGCGGG
>CABUWR010000263.1 GCA_902495265.1 uncultured Collinsella sp.
AGGGTGGTTGGACGCTCTTTAACCAGATGCCGTTGCTGTTTTGCGTAGCGTTGCCAATCTCGCTCGCGAACAAGCAGAACGCTCGCTGCTGCATGGAGGCTTTGGCCATCTACCTTACCTTCAACTACTTTGTAAGCACAATCTTGGGGCAGTGGGGCCCTGTCTTTGGGGTCGACTACTCTGTCGAGGCGGGCAGCGGTACTGGTCTTGCCACTATCGCAAGCATCAAAACGCTTGATATGGGCATCATGGGCGCGCTTATCATTTCGGGTATTGCCACGATGCTTCACAACAAGTACTTCGACACCGAACTTCCTGAGTGGTTGGGCGTGTTCTCGGGCTCCGTGTTCATCTATATGATCGGTTTCTTCGTTATGGTTCCGGTCGCTATTATCGCCTGCCTGATATGGCCGCATGTTCAGGCTGCTATCGCCGCCTTCCAGGGATTCATCCTTTCCGCCGGTACGTTTGGCGTGGGTGTCTTTGCTTTCTTCGAGCGCGTGCTGATTCCTACAGGCCTGCACCACTTTATCTACACGCCGTTCTATTACGACAACGCGGCGGTCAACGGCGGCATCTTTGCTGCTTGGGCCAACATCCTGCCCCAACTGGCTGCCGATCCGAGCATTGCTCTTAAGGATGCCGCACCCTGGGCTACCTATACCTGCCCTGGTTGGACTAAAGTCTTCGGTTCGCTTGGCGTCGCCATTGCGTTTTATATGACCGCCAAACCCGAGCGCAAGCAGCGCGTCAAGGCTCTGCTCATTCCCGTCACCCTTACCGCTATGCTTTGCGGTATTACCGAGCCGCTTGACTTCACCTTCCTGTTCATCGCGCCCGGCCTGTTCGTCGTCCACTGCGTGCTCGGAGCGCTTGGCTGCATGGCTCAAAACCTCCTTGGCGTCGTGGGCATCTTCGACGGCGGCATCATCTCGATGCTCTCGTGGGACTGGCTGCCCCTTTGGGCCGCACACGGTCTGCAGTACGCCATTTCCATCCTTGTCGGTCTGTGCTTTACCGCCCTTTGGGTCGTGGTCTTCCGTTTCCTGATCGTCAAGTTCGACTTTAAGACCCCCGGTCGCGAGGATGACGATGTTGAGGTCGAGCTCAAGTCCAAGGCCGACTACAAGCAAAAGCAGGGCGGTGCTGCTGGCAAATCGGTCGCCCAGAGTAAAGATGATGAGCGCTTGGTGCTTGCCGAGAACATCCTCGATCTGCTCGGTGGCGCGGATAACATCATCGATGTAACTAACTGCGCTACCCGTCTGCGCGTTAACGTCAAGGACAAGGGCGTCGTTGCACCCGAGGCTTCCTTCAAGGCGATCGGTACGCATGGCTTGGTGGTCCAAGGTCAGTCAATCCAGGTCATCATCGGCCTTACCGTCCCGCAGGTTCGCGAGAAGTTCGAGAGTCTTCTGAAGTTCGAGAGTCTTCTGTAAACCATCGTCCATCGAAACAATCGGCCTTGCAGAGCCGGTATGCACCGCAAGGCCGATTCTAGAGATAAAAAACTCCACTTCTAGGTAACAGTTCCAAACCGTGCAGGCCGCGTACGGGGATGGATTGAGCAAGCGGCCAGAATGAGGAGGACATCATGTCCAAGAAAAACTATGCCGTGACCATTGCCGGCGGTGGCTCTACCTTCACCCCGGGCATCGCTCTGATGCTGCTTGAGGAGCGCGACCGCTTCCCGGTCAACAAGGTGACCTTCTACGACAACAACGCCGAGCGCCAGGAGATCGTGGCAAAGGCCTGCGAGATCTACTTCCACGAGAACGCACCCGAGGTTGAGTTCAACTACACCACCGACCCCGAGACCGCATTCACCGGGACCGACTTCGTCCTCGCTCACATCCGCGTTGGCCTGTACGCTATGCGCGAGCTCGACGAGAAGATTCCTCTCAAGTACGGTTGCGTTGGCCAAGAGACCTGCGGTGCCGGCGGTATCGCCTACGGCATGCGCTCCATCGGCGGCGTCATCGAGATTCTCGACTACATGGAGAAGTACAGCCCCAACGCCTGGATGCTCAACTACTCCAACCCCGCAGCTATCGTTGCCGAGGCCTGCCGCGTGCTGCGCCCCAACAGCCGCATCATCAACATCTGCGACATGCCGATCGACCTCATGGATAAGATGAGCCGTATGTGCGGCATCAAGGATCGTCGCGAGCTGCAGTACAGCTACTACGGCCTCAACCACTTTGGTTGGTGGAGCAAGATCTACGACAAGGAGGGCAACGACCTCATGCCGCAGATCAAGGAGCACATGGCAAAGAACGGCTACTTGGA
>CABUWR010000264.1 GCA_902495265.1 uncultured Collinsella sp.
CAGCGCATCCACCTCGTCGCCCGAAAGCAAGATGTCGAGCTTAACGAGCTCGGAAGGACGATACTCGTTGAACTCGTAGTCGAGCGAGGCATAGCCCTTAGTGCGGCTCTTGAGCTGGTCAAAGAAGTCCAAGATGAGCTCGGCAAGCGGCATATCGAAGCGCATCTCGACCGATTTGCTCGTCAGGTGGATCATATCGGTCGTGACGCCACGGTGCTCGATAGCGAGCTGCATGACGGCACCCGTATACTCGGGCGGGCAGATGATCTTTGCCTTGAGGTAAGGCTCTTCGATACGCTCGATGCGCGTGGCCTCGGGCAGATCCTGCGGGCTGCGGACATCGACCATCTCGCCGTCAGTCTTGTACACGTGGTAGTCGACCGAGGGGCTCGTGGCGATCAGGTCCAGATTGAACTCGCGCTCCAGGCGCTCTTTGACGACCTCCATGTGAAGCAGGCCCAGGAAGCCCACGCGGAAGCCAAAGCCCAGCGCCACCGACGTCTCAGGCTCCCACACCAACGACGGATCGTTGACGTGCAGCTTATCGAGCGCGTCGCGCAGGTTCTCATAGTCCTTGTTGTCGATGGGGAACAGGCCCGTGTAGACCATGGGTTTAGCCTCGCGGTAGCCCGGCAGCGGCTCGGGGCAGGGGTTCGAAGCCCACGTAAGGGTATCGCCCACGCGCACGGCCTCGGGGTCCTTCAGACCCGTGACCACATAGCCGACCTCGCCGACAGTCAGAGCATCGACCGGCGTCTCGGCAGGGCGCTTGACGCCCACGCCGTCGACCAAGAAGTCGCCCTTGGCCTGCATCATGCGCAGGGTATCGCCCTTTTTGATGGACCCGTCAAAGATGCGCACCGTGGCGACGACGCCGCGGTACTCATCGAAGTACGAATCCAGAATAAGTGCCTTGAGAGGGCCATTTGCATCGCCCTTGGGAGGCGAGATCAAAAAGACAATGGACTCCAGCAAATCATGGATGCCCTCGCCAGTCTTGCCCGACACGCACACGGCATCGTCGGCGGGAATGGCCAGATCGTCTTCGATCTCGGTCTTAACTTCGTCGGGGTGCGCCGAGGGAAGGTCGATCTTGTTGATGGCCGGCACAATGTCCAGATTGGCGTTCATGGCAAGCGTCGCGTTGGAGACGGTCTGCGCCTCGACGCCCTGCGTGGCGTCGACAACGAGCACCGCGCCCTCACAGGCTGCCAGCGAGCGCGAGACCTCATAGGTAAAGTCCACGTGGCCCGGCGTATCGATGAGGTTGAACTGATACGTCTCGCCGTCGTCGGCGTCATAGGACACGCGGACGGCATTGGACTTGATCGTGATGCCGCGCTCGCGCTCGATGTCCATCGTGTCAAGCAGCTGCGACTCCATATCGCGCTCATCGACGGTATGGGTGAGCTCGAGGATACGGTCACTGATCGTGGACTTGCCATGGTCGATGTGCGCAACAATTGAGAAGTTGCGGATGTGGGAAATGTCAATTGAAGTATTCATGCGGACTATCTTACCCGAGCGGTACAAAAAATGGAGCCTGTTCCATAAAACAGGCTCCATTTATGCGCGTAATCTGTGTGGTGTGAAATTTACAACTTAAGCGTTGATGCTGTTCACGAGCTTGGCAAGACCGGACTTGCGGTTGGAAGCCTGGTTCTTGTGGATGACATGCTTAGCGGCAGCCATGTCGAGACGCTTGGTGACAGTCTTGAGGGCAGCCTGGGCCTTCTCGGCGTCGCCCTCGGCGACGGCGGACTGGACGTGCTTGGTCAGCGTCTTGAGCTCGGACTTGACAGCCTTGTTACGCATGCGAGCTGCCTCATTGGTGCGGATACGCTTCTTCTGAGACTTGATGTTTGCCACTTCTGGAGTTCCTTTCGAGTTCCTTGCAAAAAATGTATGACACCTCTGAGACACGGTGAGGTCATGCAAGCGCCTACTATAGCACGCTCCCCCTCAAAGGGATAGAACGAATTTGTCAAATAGGCAGGTATCATCACGATTTTCTCAAGATGTTCGTAATCCAGAGCAAAAGCGCGGTCTCCGAATCGGCCGAACCCTTGAGCGCGAGCTCTACATCGACGGCACCCTCGAGCGCGGCAACGAGCTCGGTCATCGAAAAACGACGTGCCCAGGTAAGGTGATTCTTGACCTGCCAGGCCTGGAGCTTGAGCGTCGCGGCGAGCTCACGCCCCTGCCCACGCCCATCGAGCGCCTTAGCAACAATCAGCTCACGGATGCGACCGCATAGCAGCGTGTAGGTCCACA
>CABUWR010000265.1 GCA_902495265.1 uncultured Collinsella sp.
GCCGGCGATGGTTTTATGTGGAGCGACCCTGAACCTGCAGGTGAGGAAACCCCTCTCATCTAAAATCGCTAAAATAAACGAGTTTTCGGTAAAAGGCTCAATATTCCCGCTGAGCGTTGTGTTGCTGGGCGGGTCGCATACGCGTGCCGTTTGTATATGGATAGAAGATAGGGGAACTACATGCGCGTAGACAATCTGAGGAACATCGCCATCATCGCCCACGTCGACCACGGCAAGACGACGATGGTCGACAAGCTCCTGCGTGCCACGGACGCCTTCCGTGCCAACCAGCAGGTCGAGGACCGCGTCCTGGATTCTAACGACCAGGAGCGCGAGCGCGGCATCACGATTCTCGCCAAGAACATCTCTATCGAGTACAAGGACGTTAAGATCAACGTCATCGACACCCCGGGCCACGCCGACTTTGGCGGCGAGGTCGAGCGCGTGCTGCGCATGGCCGACGGCGCCCTGCTGCTGGTCGACGCCTTTGAGGGCCCCATGCCCCAGACCCGCTTCGTGCTGCGTCACGCTATCGACACCGGCCTCAAGATCATGATCGTCATCAACAAGATCGACCGTCCGGGCGCCAACCCCGAGAAGGCCTACAACGACTGCCTGGACCTCATGGCCGACCTGGGTGCCACCGATGACCAGCTTGAGTTCGCCATGGAGCACGTGGTCTACGCCAGCGCCATGAACGGCTTTGCCCGCCTTGACCCCAACGACGGCAACATGGACATGTATCCGCTGCTCGATATGATCATCGACGACATGCCCGCGCCCGAGGTTGACGAGAACGCCCCGCTGGCCATGCAGTGCGTGACCATCGACCACTCCAACTTCGTCGGCCGCATCGGTATCGGTCGCGTGTACTCCGGCACCATCCATCAGGGCGACCAGATTCTGGTTGTGAAGAACGACGGCTCCAGCGCTACTGCTACCGTCAAGCAGCTCTTTACCTTCGACTACCTGGGCCGCACCGAGTGCCAGGAAGTCGGCGCCGGCGATATCGCCGCTGTCGTGGGTATTGACCGCACCGATATCGGCGATGTCTACACCGACCCCGAGAACCCCGTTGAACTCGAGCCCATCGAGATCGACCCGCCGACCCTGTCCATCGTCTTTGAAGCTTCGACCTCTCCGCTCGTCGGTCGCGACGGCGACATCGTGGGCGCCCGTCAGCTCAAGGAGCGCCTGTTCAACGAGGCCGAGAACAACGTGACCATGAAGATCGAGGAGCTCGAGGACAAGAGCGGCGTCGAGGTCTCTGGCCGCGGCATTCTGCACCTGTCCGTCCTGATGGAGTCCATGCGCCGCGAGGGCTTTGAGTTCCAGGTCGGTCGTCCTCGCGTTCTGTTTAAGAAGGACGAGAACGGCAACAAGCTGGAGCCTGTCGAGCAAGCCGTCGTCGAGTGCCCGGACGAGTACTCGGGCAAGGTCGTTGAGGTCTTCGGTACCTCCGGCGGCATCATGACGAGCATGGACACCTCGGGCATCGTGACGCACCTCGAGTTTAAGATCCCGACCCGCGGCATTATGGGTCTTAAGAACCGCATCATGAACGTCACTCACGGCGAGGGCGTGTTCTACCACACCTTCCTGGAGTATGGTCCTTACGCCGGCGAGATCGGCAACCGTCAGAACGGCGCAATGATCTCCATGACCACCGAGAAGGCCGTTGCCTACGCTCTGGGTACGCTGCAGGAGCGCGGCCAGCTGTTTGTTGAGCCGGGCACCGAGTGCTATGAGGGCATGATCGTGGGCGAGCGCAGCAAGGCTGGCGACATGGTCGTCAACATCGCGCGTACCAAGAACCTGGGCAACCAGCGTTCCTCGACCTCCGATATCTCCGTCCAGCTGGTGCCGCCTCGCACCTTCTCGCTGGAGGAGGCGCTGGAGTACATCGCCGACGATGAGTTGGTCGAGATCACTCCCAAGAACATCCGACTGCGCAAGCGTCTGCTCAACGCCACCGACCGCAAGAAGGCTGCCGTCCGCGCCGGCCAGGTCAACAAATAAGCGCTGGACTCTAGAGCTTTTACAAGAAAGGGCGCCGACCATCGCGGTCGGCGCCCTTTTTGGTGCAAGGGGGACGGGTTAGTTTGCACCACAGCTGGGGCGACTATCCCTCCGATCGGCTTTCCGGTCAAAGTTAAGTTGTTTAAACATATACACAATTCCACAGAATATAACTGCTTTAATGCAAAACCGTTAACAGGTAAATATCAACTGGTATTAAATTAAAAGACCTCTTGACCTGCGGCTTAC
>CABUWR010000266.1 GCA_902495265.1 uncultured Collinsella sp.
ATGTTCAGCTATATCCCCATCACGGTGGCCGCTCTGTTCCTAAAGGTCGACTGGGTCCCGACGCAGCACGCCGTCAACGTTACTCTCGACGAGGTCATGCAAGGCGCCAAATAACCACCACCAAAACCACCACAAAGGGGACAGGCACCTTTGTGGTGGTTTTTGCTTTCGAGTAGCTGCCCAAGGAGGTGCACGATGCCCTACATCCCATTTTGGATTTGCATCTTTGCCGGTGCGGTGGTTGATGCCCGTGAGCGACGGTTTCCCAATGAGCTTGCCGGCGTGTGTGCGGTGGCGGCGTTAGCGGGCGTTTTGCTCGACAAGGGCGTTAACACTGCGCTTGACCATGCCGGTCTTGCGGTCATCGTCTACCTTGCCCTTGTGCTTACTGAGTCACTCTGGCGTCGTGTCCGCCACGCCCCCGGCATCGGCATGGGGGACGTCAAGGCGCTCTTCGCGCTTTGCACGCTTGACCCTCTGGGCGGCATCGTGGCATTTGCCGTCGCGCTCCTGGTCCTTGCCCTCTCCTGCCTCTTCACAAAATCGCGCTCCCTGCCATTGCTCCCGTTTTTGGTGCCGATTTTTGCCATAATCGAGGTCGTGGGCTGCACATTGTAACTGATTGCGCATCCTTCTTAAGGAGCATGCCATGGCAACTAATCAAGAAACGGCCGTCATTAAGGCGCGCATGGACCGTATTCCGTCGGCGTTGTCGCCCGAGCTTGTCGAGCGCATTTCTGCCGATCGTGCTTCGGGTGCCGTCAACCCGTATCGTTGCAACGACGACCAGGTCGTTCGTCGTATTGATCGCGCTGCCGACAAAGGCACGCTTATGCGTCCGGCCTTTATGCGCGATACCGAAAAGATTCTGCATCTGCCCGCATATACCCGCTATGCAGGCAAAACGCAGGTCTTCAGTTTTCGCAGCAACGACGACCTGTCACGCCGCGGTTTGCACGTGCAGCTTGTCTCGCGTATCGCACGCGATATCGGTCGCGCCCTGGGGCTTAACTGCGATCTGATCGAGGCGATTGGCCTGGGCCACGACTTGGGCCACACTCCCTTTGGCCATGCAGGCGAGCGATTCCTCAACGATATTTATCACGAACATACGGGTCGCTATTTTTTCCATAACGTGCAGTCGGTCCGCGTGCTCGATGCCCTGTACGGCCGCAACGTGTCGCTCCAGACGCTCGACGGCGTGCTGTGTCACAACGGTGAGTACGAGCAACGTGTGTTTGAGCTCTCGGACATGGGTTCCTTTGACCAGTTCGATCAGACGGTTGAGGACTGCATTGCCAAGGGCTATGGCGCAATTGAGCACCTGCGTCCCATGACGCTCGAGGGCTGCGTGGTTCGCATCTCGGATATCCTTGCCTACGTTGGGCGCGATCGCCAAGACGCCATTGCGGCGGGCCTGCTGTCACCCGACGCCTTTGATGATGGCCGGGGCGGTGCCTACAACAGTTGGATCCTCACGCATGCCTCCATCGATATCGTTGAGCACAGCTATGGTAAGCCGCGTATCGAGATGAGCGAGGACCTGTTTGAGGAAATTCGCCGAGCCAAGCGCGAGAACTACGAGAAGATCTATAGCAAGGGCGGTATCGAAGGCGACTCCGAAGCGGAGCTGCGCGAGGCCTTCGAAAAGCTCTACGACCGTTGCCTGCAGGATATAAACGAAGGCGACGAGTTCTCTTACATCTTTAAGCACCATGTTTCGCGCATAGAGCAGCAGCTTTCCTACTACGATCGCACCTATGACTGGCAGGACGACAAGGATCAAGCCGTGGTGGATTACATCGCGAGCATGACGGACGGTTATTTCTGTGAGCTGACGAGCAAGCTGTTCCCGGGTCTAAAGTTTCCGCATCGTACCTATATTAACGAACGGTAGTTCGTATCCTTTCGGTATACTGTTGGGCAACAACGATTTTGATTGATGCACGGGATGGCTATGGACGACCTTTTTTCTGCCTCGACGCGCGAGCGTTCCTTTAAAAATGCGCCGCTCGCGGTGCGCATGCGCCCCAATTCGCTCGACGAGTACGTGGGTCAGCAAAAGGCCGTCGGTAAGGGCTCGTGGCTGCGTGCGGCCATCGAGCATGATGTGCTATCGAGCGTGATTCTGTATGGGCCGGCCGGTACGGGCAAGACGACGCTGGCCCACATTATCGCTAACCATACCAAGAGCGAGTTTGTCGAGGTCAGCGCCGTGACGGGCACCGTAAAGGACTTGCGCCGCGTGATCGAC